>NZ_JBSFWR010000152.1:0-15089 GCF_053594915.1 Kitasatospora sp. NPDC002543
CGCTCTGCCGGAACACCGTCCTGCAGGACTCCGGCTTCGCGTCGATCGTCGTCTCCGCCAGCCGGTTGATCGCCAGGCCGAGGCCCCGGCGGTCGAAGGTGCCGGCCAGGTCGGCCGAGTAGTCGACGGAGATCTGCGGCATGTGTGCCCCCGTGGATCGCAGTGGTGCGGACGCCCGACCCTAACCCCGCCGACGCGGACCCCCGGCCCCGGCCCCGCCGACGCGACCCGCTAGTCGCGGGCCAGCCCGAACCGGCCCCGCCGACCGCTGCGCTCGTCCTCCTCGACCACCGCCGCGTTGCCGGCCGTCACCGTCTCGTAGACCGCCAGGATGTCCGCGCCCACCGTCGACCAGTCGAACCGCCGCACGTGCCGTGAGGCGGCCTCCCGCAGCTCCTCCAGCCGGGCCGGGTCCCCCAGCAGCCGCAGCGCCGTACGGGCCAGCGCGTCCGCGTCCTCCACCGGGAACAGCTCGCCCGCGTCCCCGCCGTCCAGCACCTGCTTGAACGCGTCCAGATCGCTCGCCAGCACCGGCGCGCCCGCGGACATCGCCTCGACCAGGATGATCCCGAAGCTCTCGCCACCGGTGTTCGGCGCCACGTACAGGTCCACGCTGCGCAGCAGCCTGGCCTTGTCCCGGTCGCTCACCATGCCGAGGAACTCCACCTGCGCGCGCACCTCGGGCGCCAGGCCCGCGACGGCCTCCTCCTCGTCGCCCTTGCCCGCGACCAGCAGCCGCACCCCCGGCCGCTCCGCCAGGATCCTCGGCAGCGCCGCCAGCAGCGTCGGCAGGCCCTTGCGCGGCTCGTTGATCCGGCCGATGAAGCCGATCGTGCCCGGCTCGCCCTTCGCCGCCCCGCCCGTCCAGCGCTCGTCCGACTCGGCCTCGGCGAAGAAGCCCACGTCCACGCCGTTCGGGATCACCACCGCGTCCCCGCCCAGGTGCTCCACCAGGGTGCGCCGGGCGTACTCCGACACCGCGATCCGGGCCCGCATCTTCTCCAGCCCCGGCTGGAGGATCGGCGAGGCCGCGATCATCACCCGCGACCGCGGGTTGGACGTGTGGAACGTCCCCACCATCGGCCCGGTCGCCGACCACGCGGCCAGCATCGACAGGCTCGGCGCGGCCGGCTCGTGCACGTGCAGGATGTCGAAGCGCCCGTCGTGCAGCCAGCGCCGCACCCGCGCCGCCGACAGGATCCCGAAGCTCAGCCGCGCCACCGACCCGTTGTACGGCACCGCCACCGACCGCCCGGCCGGGACCACGTACGGCGGCAGCGCCTCGTCGTCCTCGGCCGGCGCCAGCACCGACACCTCGTGCCCCAGACCGATCAGGTGCTCGGCCAGGTCCCGGATGTGGAACTGCACCCCACCGGGGACGTCCCAGTCGTACGGGCAGACGATGCCGATCTTCACGGATTCCTCGAGCTCCTTCGGACGGTCGTGCGGACGGCGCGGCGTGACAGCGGGACAGCGGGACGGATCAGGACCCGGAGGCCTCGGCCGCGGGCTCCGGAACGACCGCCGGAGCGGTCTGCGAAGCGGCCGCCGTACGCCCCCTTGGCGCCGCCCCCACCGTCTCACGGCGCGGCAGGTCCGCCAGCCAGAACCGCTGCAGCATGTGCCAGTCCTGCGGGTACTCGCGGATGCCCCGCTCCCACACGTCCGCCATCGCCTGGGTCATCGCCCGGGTGCGCTCCTTGCGGTCGCCCTCCTCGGGCACCGCGACCTCGGGGTGGATCCGCCCCCGCAGCACCGGGCCGTCGTACCAGAGCGTCACCGGCAGCAGCGCCGCCCCGGTCCGCTGGCACAGCGCCGCCGGACCGGCCGGCATCCGGGTCTCCTCACCGAAGAACGACACCCCGATGCCCGCCTCCGACAGGTCCCGGTCCCCCACCAGGCAGACCAGCCGGCCCGCGCGCAGCCGCCGCGCGAGCGTGCCGATCACGTTCACCGAACCCCCGGTCAGCGCCAGGACCTCCATGCCCTGGCCCTCCCGGAACTCCACGAACCGGTCGAACAGCCGCTCCGGCTTCAACCGCTCCGCGACCGTGGTGAACGGGTAGCCCTGCTGCGCCACCCAGGTCCCCGCGAGGTCCCAGTTGCCCATGTGCGGGAGCGCTATGACCGCGCCCCGCCCGGCCTCCATCGCCGCCCGCAGGTGCTCGAAGCCGTCGACCCGCACGTCCCGGGCCACCCGCTCCCGGCTCCACACCGGCAGCCGGAACGACTCCATCCAGTACCGCAGGTACGAGCGCATCCCGGCCCGGGACAGCTCCCGCATCGCGGCCTCGTCCAGCCCGGGACGGACCCGGCGCAGGTTCGCCTCCAACTGCAGCACCCGCTTGCCGCGCTTGCGCCACGCGTAGTCCGCCAGCCGGTCGAACAACCCCCGGGCCACCCGCTCCGGCAGGTGCTTCAGCAGCCCCCACCCCAGCGCGTACGCCCAGTACACCAGTCGGTCCGTCACCGCAGGACGCCCCCCATCAGCTCCCGGCCGCCGCTCGGTCGGCCTCGAACGCCTCCCGGCGCACGGTCAGCATCCGCTGGAACACCGTCACCAGGCTGCCCGCCGCCACCAGCCACAGCGCCACCGGCAGCAGCCACTCCACGTACGGCACACCGAACGTGTGCAGACCCGCGACCCCGGCCGCCACCAGGCTGGCCACCAGCCGCTCGGCCCGCTCCACCAGCCCCGACACGTCGCACGGCAGACCCTGGCTCTCCGCCCGGGCCTTCGTGTACGACACCACCAGGCCGCTCGCCAGGCAGAAGATCGCCACCGCGCAGAGCAGGTTGTCGTCACCCTTGCCCGCGTACCACATCGCCAGACCACCGAAGATCGCCGCGTCCGCGACCCGGTCCAGGGTGGAGTCGAGGAACGCCCCCCACTTCGTGCTCCGACCCAGCTGGCGGGCCATGTTCCCGTCGACCAGGTCCGAGAAGATGAACAGCGTGATCGTGATGGTGCCCCAGAAGAACTCCCCACGCGGGAAGAACACCAGGGCACCGGCCACCGAACCGGCGGTACCGATCAGCGTCACGGCGTCCGGGCTCACGCCCAGGCGGATCAGGAACGCGGCGAACGGGGTCAGGACACGTGTGAAGAAGGCACGCGCGTATTTGTTGAGCATGGCCTTCCCAGCCGCTCCGATCTCCCAGATACCCGCCTGGCGCAGAACGCGCGGCAGGCGGCCGGGCGGATCAGCCCGTCCGGCCCACCCATCGTAGCCACGCCGAGGACACGCTCCGGCGCACGCACCGCCGGACGCCGCCCCCGCCACCGCGCACACACGGACGGTCACCGACCACCCGTGCGACACACGCCCCGTCCGGACCCGACCGGCCGTACGAAACGCGCCGCCACGACACCCGCACCTAGACTGCGATGGACAGCCTCGGCGCCACGGGAGGAGACCCCGATGCCCGACCGCAGCACGGTACGAGCCGGCCAGGCACCCGCCGTCACCGGCCCCAAGGACCTGCGCAACGTCGTCCTGATCGGCTCCAGCGGTGTGGGCAAGACCACCCTCGCCGAGTCCCTCGCGCTCGCCGCCGGAGCCACCGGCCGGGCCGGCCGCGTCGCCGACGGCACCACCGTCTCCGACCACGAGGACATCGAGCACCAGCAGCAGCGCTCCGTCCAGCTCGCGCTCCTCCCGCTCGAATGGAAGGGCGTCAAGATCAACCTGATCGACCCGCCCGGCCACCCCGACTTCACCGCCGACCTGCGCGCCGCCCTGCACGCCGCCGACGCCGCCGTCTTCGTCGTCTCCGCCACCGACCCGGTCACCGCCCCCACCCGCGCCCTGTGGCGCGAGTGCGCCGCCGAGGGCATCCCCCGCGCCATCGCCGTCGCCAAGCTCGACCTCGCCCGCACCGGCTTCGACGAGATCCTCACCGCCTGCCACGACGCCTTCGAACTCGGCCCCGACACCCTCCGCCCGCTCTTCCTGCCCGTCCTCCACGACGGGCACCCCGACGGCTCCGTGGACCTCCTCACCGGCGACACCTACGGCGACACCGACCCGCTGCCCGACACCGCCCCCGCCCACGACAGCCTCGTCGAGGCCATCTCCGGCCAGGACGACACCCTCATGGAGCGCTACCTCTCCGGCGACCCCCTCGACACCGACTCCCTCGAGGCCGGCCTGCGCCGCGAGGTCCTCTCCTGCGCGCTCCACCCCGCCGTCCCCACCAGCGAGA
Source organism: Kitasatospora sp. NPDC002543 (assembly GCF_053594915.1). NCBI lineage: Bacteria > Bacillati > Actinomycetota > Actinomycetes > Kitasatosporales > Streptomycetaceae > Kitasatospora > Kitasatospora sp. NPDC002543. Next base: position 4,207 of record NZ_JBSFWR010000152.1, read on the forward strand.
ACGGCCTCGGCGCCGCCGAACTCCTCGACCTCGTCGTGCACACCTTCCCCGACCCCACCGAACGCACCCGCCCCGGCCCCGTCTGCGACCCCGACGCCCCGCTCGCCGCCCAGGTCGTCCGCGTCACCGGCGACGCCTACGTCGGCCGGATCAGCCTGCTGCGCCTGTACGCCGGCACCCTGCGCCCCGACACCAAGATCCACCTCGCCGGGCCCGCCCACACCGCCGACCAGAACGGCGACGAACGCGTCACCGCCCTCACCAGCCCCTTCGGCAAGCTCCAGCGGCCCGTCCCGCACGCCGTCGCCGGCGACCTCGTCTGCGCCGCCAAACTCACCACCGCCCGCGCCGGCGACACCGTCCACGACCCCGGCCACCCCGTCGACCTCGACGGCTGGACGCTCCCCGAGCCGCTGCTGCCGATCGCCGTCGAGGCCCACAGCAAGGCCGACGACGACAAGCTCTCCCAGGCCCTCGCCCGCCTCACCGCCGAGGACCCGGCGCTGCGCCTGGAACAGAACCCCGACACCCACCAGCTCGTCCTCTGGTGCACCGGCGAGGCCCACGCCGAGGTCGTCCTCGACCGCCTCCTCACCCGCCACGGCGTCCACGTCGACACCGTCGAGCCGAAGGTCGCGCTGCGCGAGACCTTCGGCACCGCCGCCGCCGGCCACGGCCGCCTGGTCAAGCAGTCCGGCGGCCACGGCCAGTACGCCATCTGCGACCTGGAGGTCGAACCGCTGCCGGCCGGCTCCGGCTTCGAGTTCCAGGAGCACGTCGTCGGCGGCGCCGTCCCCAAGCACTTCATCCCGTCCGTCGAGAAGGGCGTGCGCGCCCAGCTCGTCAAGGGGGTCGCCACCGGGTACCCGCTGGTCGACGTGCGGGTCACCCTCACCGACGGCAAGGCGCACTCCGTCGACTCCTCCGACGCGTCCTTCCAGAACGCCGCCGCCCTCGCCCTGCGCGACGCCGCCGAGCACGCCGTCATCCGCCTGCTCGAACCCGTCGCCGCCGTCAGCGTCCTGCTGCCCGACGACTACCTCGGCGCCGTCCTCGGCGACCTCTCCGCCCGCCGCGGCCGGGTCCTGGGCACCGAGACCGGCGGCACCGGCCTCACCCTGCTGCGCGCCGAGGTCCCCGAACTCGAGCTCGTCCGCTACCCGATCGACCTGCGCTCGCTCACCCACGGCACCGCCGAGTTCTCCCGGGCCTACCTGCGCCACGAACCCATGCCCGCAGCCCTGGCCGAGCGCTACACCGACTGAGCGCTCCCGCGGCCGGGGGCTCGCACGGGCCGGACGCTCCTACGAGCCGGCGGTCTTCCGGTCGGGCAGCGCGCACGCCGCCGTACCCCCCGGCATCCGGTGCCGGTTGCGCGCCACCCAGCGGTAGGCCGTCCCCGCGAGCGGCCGCACCGGCGCCGCCGTCAACACGGCGCCCAGGTATGCCCACGCCCCGCCGGAGCGCATCAGCAGCCGCGCAACCGCCTGCGCGCCCCCGTACACCCGGCCGGTCGGCGTCACCCAGAGCACCTCGCGCTCCGCCCGCTCCGCCGAGACCTCGCCGCGCCCGCCCGCGCGCCCGTCCAGCGCCGCCAGGTCCGCGAACCGGAACGGCACCGCCTCCCAGCCCCCCGAGGCCAGCGTCTGCCGCAGGTACCGCTCCGCCCAGCGCACGCAGGACGAGCAGAACGAGCAGTCCCCGTCGAAGACCAGCACCGGATCCTTCACGGCCGCTCCCCTTTCCTCGCTTCCACCGTCCATCCTGCCCCACCTCCCCCGTCGCCCCCGCCGTGGGCATCGACCTGCCCGAAGCCGGGCATCATTCCCGGCGGGCCTCCGGTGACGGCACTTCGGACGATCATCCGCGCGGGGGTGCCACGGCACGGTAACCTGCCGCTGACAAGGGGAGGAGGGGACGCCACCGTGACCACACTCGACATGACCCCGGGTGCGCAGATACCCCGGACCGACACCGGACCGCAGACCGCCATCACCCAGGGGCTCTCCTCGACCGCCTACCGCGACGGCGAGGTCAGCGGCTTCGTCGGCGCCGTCACCGACGCCACGGAGAAGAAGGGCCGTTTCGCGCTCTTCCGCCCCAACCTCGGCGAGGCGTTCAGCAAAGCGCTGATCTCCCGCGCCCTGGGCGGCGGCCGCAAGCCCCTCGTCCCGGCCTTCGGAGTCGACACCCGCCAGGTCGTCGAACACTGCCTGGCCGCCGAGGAGCTGCGCAACACCCGCGACCGGCAGCTCAGCAGCGTCTCCATCGCCACCGGCGCGCTCTTCCTCCCCGGCACCCTGGTCTGGCTCGCCGCCTTCCAGCTCCGCGCGTGGCTCAAGCGGGACAACCCGAAGAACGCGGACGCCTACGGTGCCCTGGTGCTCCTCGCGGCCGCGGCCCTCGCCATCTACCTCGCGATCCGCCCGCCGGCCACCGGCTTCATCGGCGTCTACCTGCGCATCACCATGCTCGCGCCGGTCATCGGCTGGTACCTGGCCCGCCGGATCGTCGAGCGCTCCGCCAAGGAGCTGCGCGCCCGCTGGCAGGCCCTGGTCGAGGGCAGCGCGGTGGCCGCCTCCGTCGCCAAGGCCGTCCCCCGGGACGACCTCGACAAGAAGGCCACCGACCTGCGCGACAAGCTCGGCCGCCTGGACGCCGAGCAGGAGACCAACATCCACCACTACGCCGGCCCCAAGGGCATCCTCGGTGCCGGCCGCCGCTGGGGCGAGTGGCGCCTCGCCGACACCCTCCACCCCGCCGAGGGCCACGTCGACTTCCGCGCCTTCCACCCCTGGGACCTGATCCGCCGGATCTCCTCCCACCTCAAGGGCCTGGGCGTCAGCCACGTCGCCAACAGCGGCATCCCCAACGTCGCCATCAAGCAGTGGGTGGTCTTCGACGTCGGTGCGGGCGCCGACGAGATCAGCCGCCCCGGCAACGCCGACATGGACGGCGACCGGATGCGCGACTTCGCCGTGCAGAGCGTCGCCGACAAGCAGACGTTCTCCGGCGGCCCCCGGCACTACCTCGCGACCCAGTTCATCACCCACGACGGCAAGCTGGTCCTCACCTTCACCGTCACCGTCACCCTGCTCGCCAACGTCCTGAACATCACCGTGTCCGGGTACGCGCTCGGCCCGGTCAAGGGCGTGTTCTTCGACAAGCCGAAGGACAAGGAGAAGTCGGTCGCCAAGAGCGTGAAGTTCTGGGAGGAGCGCACCGTCAAGCTCCCCCTGATCGACAACGACGAGGTCGTCCGCCAGGCCGTCCGCGCCCCCTTCTACCGGATGCCCGGCCTGCTCACCTGGCTCGGCGGCGGGCTCGGGCTGCCCGAGCCCTTCGGACTGCGGCACATCTGGGCCGGCCGGGCCTGGGAGAACCGCTCCATGGTCGACAACGCCCAGAACGCCTCCGTCCCGGTGCTCGCCGCCGTCCACGCGGCCACGCTGGAGTTCCTGGAGGAGCACGACCTGGACGCCGACCGCTTCTTCAAGAACCGCACCTCGATCATCAAGTCCGAGGCGCAGAGCCCCCGTCCGTACGACGTGGACACCTTCAACGCCGGCTGACCCCGGGAGAACACGAGGGAGGGCCCCGCCGAACGTCTCGGCGGGGCCCTCCCTCATGCGGTGACCGGATCAGCCCCGCGGCCAGACCTCGGCCAGCATCTTCCGGGTGTCCGCCAGCAGCTGCGGCAGCACCTTGGTGTGGCCGACCACCGGCATGAAGTTGGTGTCCCCGCCCCAGCGCGGCACCACGTGCTGGTGCAGGTGCGCCGCGATCCCGGCCCCGGCCGCCGCGCCCTGGTTCATCCCGATGTTGAACCCGTGCGCGCCGGAGGCCGCCCGCAGCGCCGTCATCGCCTTCTTGGTGAAGTCCGCCAGCTCGGCCGTCTCGGCCTCGTCCAGCTCGGTGTAGTCGGCCACGTGCCGGTACGGGACCACCATCAGGTGCCCGCCGTTGTACGGGTACAGGTTCAGCACCGCGAACACGGCGCTCCCCCGGGCGATGACCAGCCCGTCCTCGTCGCTCAGGGACGGGATCGAGCAGAACGGGCAACCGTCGTCCGGAGCCGGGCCTGTGGGCTTGTTCTCCCCCTGGATGTAGGCCATCCGATGGGGGGTCCACAGGCGGCGGAAGCCGTCCGGCTCACCGACGCCCCGCTGCAGTTCCGGCTCAGTCGTCATGCTGATCAGCATATTCGCCCGGCGGTGCTTGCAAAGCCGCGCGGGGCAGACTCATCGAGAGCCTGCCCCGCGCAACCCCGCGAACGCGGGGCCTACGGCATCTTGGCCTTGTGCGCGTTCCGAATCTTCGGACTACCCCCGCTCAAGCGGGGCCCACATCACACCTGGATACGACGCGCCACGGCATCAACGATCTCGGCGATGGCCTCGTCACGGGGCACGCCGTTCTTCTGCTCGCCGTTGCGGTAGCGGAAGGACACCGCGCCCGCCTCGACATCGTCGTTGCCCGCGATCAGCATGAACGGCGTCTTGCTCCGCTGCGCGTTCCTGATTTTCTTCTGCATGCGGTCGTCCGAGGTGTCCACCTCGACCCGGATCCCGTGCTTCTTCAGCTCGGCCGCGACCTCCAGCAGGTACGGCACGTGCTCGTCGGTGATCGGGATGCCGGTCACGGTGACCGGGGCCAGCCACGGCGGCATGGCGCCGGCGTAGTGCTCCAGCAGCACCGCGAAGAAGCGCTCGATGCTGCCGAACAGCGCACGGTGGATCATGACCGGCCGCTGGCGAGAGCCGTCCGCCGCCGTGTACTCCAGGTCGAAACGCTCGGGCAGGTTGAAGTCGAGCTGGATGGTGCTCATCTGCCAGGTCCGGCCGATGGCGTCCTTCGCCTGCACCGAGATCTTCGGGCCGTAGAAGGCCGCGCCGCCCGGGTCCGGGACCAACGGGAGACCCTGCTTCTCGGCCACGCCCGCCAGGACGGCGGTGGCCTCCTCCCAGGCCTCGTCGGTCCCGACGTACTTCACCGGGTCCTTGGTCGACAGCTCCAGGTAGAAGTCGGTCAGACCGTAGTCGCGCAACAGGTTGAGCACGAAGGTCAGGGTGGAGTCGAGCTCCTCCGCCATCTGCTCGCGGGTGCAGTAGATGTGGGCGTCGTCCTGGGTGAAGCCGCGGGCCCGGGTCAGGCCGTGCACCACACCGGACTTCTCGTACCGGTACACCGTCCCGAACTCGAAGAGGCGCAGCGGCAGTTCACGGTACGAGCGGCCGCGCGCGTCGAAGATCAGGTTGTGCATCGGGCAGTTCATCGGCTTGAGGTAGTAGTCCACGCCCTCGTCGAGCTGCATGGGCGGGTACATGCCGTCCGCGTACCAGTCGAGGTGGCCGCTCTTCTCGAAGAGCTTCCCCTTGGTGGCGTGCGGGGTGTAGACGAACTCGTAGCCCTCCTCCTCGTGCCGCCGGCGCGAGTAGTCCTCCATCGCCCGGCGGATGATGCCGCCCTTGGGGTGGAAGACGGCGAGGCCGGAGCCGATCTCCTCGGGGATGGAGAAGAGGTCGAGCTCGTTGCCGAGCTTGCGGTGGTCGCGCTTCTCGGCCTCGACCAGGAAGTCGAGGTGGGCCTTGAGCTCGTCCTTGGTCGGCCAGGCGGTGCCGTAGATGCGCTGGAGCATCGGGTTGCGCTCGCTGCCGCGCCAGTAGGCGGCCGCGTTGCGCATCAGCTTGAACGCCGGGATGTGCCGGGTGCTGGGCAGGTGGGGGCCGCGGCAGAGGTCGCCCCAGCACTGCTCGCCGGTCTTGGCGTCCAGGTTGTCGTAGATGGTGAGCTCGCCGGCGCCGACCTCGACGTCGGCGCCCTCGCCGGCGGTGGCGGCGGAGCCCTTGAGGCCGATCAGCTCCAGCTTGTACGGCTCGGCGGCCAGCTCCTCGCGGGCGGACTCGTCGGTGACCACGCGGCGGGAGAACTTCTGCCCGCGCTTGATGATCTCCTGCATGCGCTTCTCGATGGCCTTGAGGTCATCGGGGTGGAAGGGCTTCTCGACGTCGAAGTCGTAGTAGAAGCCGTCCTTGACCGGCGGGCCGATGCCGAGCTTGGCCTCGGGGTAGAGCTGCTGCACGGCCTGGGCCATCACGTGCGCGGTGGAGTGGCGCAGGATGTCGAGGCCGTCCTTGCTGCTGATCTCGACCGGCTCGACCTCCTCGCCGTCCCGGACGACGTACGCGAGGTCCTTGAGCTGGCCGCCGACCCGGGCGGCGATGATCGAGCGGTCGTCGGCGAAGAGCTCGGCGGCCGTGGTGCCCGTCGTCACCACGCGCTCTTCCCGATCGGGTTCGCGGCTGATGATTACCCGGACGTCCGTCACCGGTCTCTCCTGACGTGCTGGATTTCAGAGGGCGCAACACTGCGCTGCGCGTGACGATGGTACCGAGAGCGCCGCCCCCGCCGTCCACCTACGCCCCTTCTCCCCCTCCTTCCGCCGTCTCCCCGAGCGACTTCAGCAGCCTTTCGCGGTCCCCGTCCTCCCAGCCGCGGAGCTCCAGTCCGTGCGGGCGGGTCAGCCGGCGGAAGCCGCCGTGCCGGTCCAGCCGGCCGGAGACCCGTACGGGCAGGCCCGCGAGGTGGGCCTCGGCGGCGAGCCGGTAGTCGGGGTCGGGCAGGCGGAGCCTGAGTTCGCGGACCTCGGCGCCGGCCAGTACCCGCAGCCGTACCGAGCCGGGGCCGGCCGGGTCGGCGCGCTTGAGCCGGGTGACCACGCCGACCACGGTGACGTCGACGGAGGGTTCGATCCGTTCCAGCAGATCGGCGGCCTCCGCCAGGGCGGGCAGGTCGCCGGGCGAGAAGTCGAGGTCGATCCGGCGGTCCCCGAAGCCACCCGGTGTCCCGGCGGTGGGCGACCAGGCGACGCTGAGCCGGGCGGCCGTCGCGTTCCGCACCAGGTCCTCGACGGACCGGACGAGCTCCCGGCTGACCCCGGCCCGGACGGCGTTCCCGAAGGCCTCGGGCCCGCCGCTGACCCTGCGGTAGTCGACCGCGTCGCGCAGCGCCTCCAGCGCGCGGACCAGGGTGGTCACGGCGGCGCGGCCCTCGGGGGCCGGGGTGTGGGCGGTGAGGGCGGCTCCCTGTTCGACCAGCAGGACCTGCTCCAGGAAGTCCCCGGCGAGGCCGTCCAGCCGGGCGCCGAAGTAGCCGGCCCTGGTGCGGGCGGCCTTGGCGCCGGCGGCGAGCATGCCGCGGGCCGACTGCCGGAGCCGCTCGGCCTCGTCCCAGGGGGTGGTGCCGGCGGGGCCGGCCGGCTCGCGGTGCCAGCGCAGTTCGTCGCCGGGGACGGCGAGGGCGAGCAGGATCGAGCGGGCGGAGGGGGTGCGGGAGCGGGAGAGCGCGGTCACGGCGTCGGTGAGCAGTTCGACGGCGTCCTCGAAGCCGTCACCGGCCGGGACGAGCAGGCTGGTGCCGGGTTCGTCGTCGGGCGGGGTCCACCGTCCGTACCGGGCGGCCGGGCCGCCTCGGCGGACCCAGCCGTGCCGGGCGAGCAGGGTGGCCAGCACCGCCGGGTCGACGGCGGCCGGGTCGGGCAGGGGCCGGGCCGGATCGCCCGGTCCGTACGGCGGTGTCATGGGTCCGGTTCCTCCCTGCCGGGGCCGGGCCGTCACGGGCTGCCGCCCGCGCCGACCCGGGCCATGATGTCGCAGAGCGCGCGGTCGTCGAAGACCTCGGCGGTGGGTACCCGGACGTTGGTGCGCCGCCGCCCGGTGACCGGGTGGCCGGCCAGGTTGATCCAGTAGCAGCAGTGCCGCAGTTCCAGGGCGTCCGGGCGGGCCCGCAGCCAGTGGTCGACCCGGCGCGGCAGCAGCATCACGACCAGGATCCGCGGCACGGCGACCCGCGGCCGGGCGAGCTTGCGCAGGTGGTCGTTGTCCAGGGTGAAGCTGAAGAACGGCCCGGCGGGGTCGGGCGCGACCTGCTGGGTGGCCTTCAGCTGGATCTTGACGGTGACCTCGTCGTCCACCTCGTGCGCCCGGGAGCCGTGGCTGACGTGCCAGTCGATGCCGTTGTCCGGGAACGGCTGGGAGAGCGAGCAGCCGGCCGCGGCCGCGACCGCGTGCAGGTAGCCGACCTGAAGGGTCTCCATGCACGCCGTCACCGCGAGGTTCCCGCGCAGTACGGCCGCCGCCTCCTCGGGCTGCGGCTGGGTCAGTGCCATCGCCCCGTGGCCTCCCCGGCTCCGGGCCCGTCCCGGCCCGGACGGGCCGGCCGATTCGAACGGGACAGTCATCGGCAGGATCCCCGGTCGGGCTTGGGCCAAACGGGTTGAAGGGGCGTCAGAACCGGGTATCAACCGGGCGCAACGCTCGTCTGAGGGGCCGTCATGCAGCAGCACTGGTACACCGGACCACTCGCCTCCTTCGACACCGAGACGACCGGCGTGGACGTCGAGAACGACCGGATCGTCTCGGCCGCCCTGGTCGTCCAGCTCGCGCCGGGCACGCCGGCCCGGACCACCACCTGGCTCGCCGATCCGGGCGTGCCGATCCCGGACGGCGCCCGCGCGGTGCACGGCATCACCGACGAGCAGGTGCGCGCCCACGGCCGGCCGGCCCGCACCGTGGTGGCGGAGGTCACCCGCGCGCTGGCGGCCGAGGCGCTGGCCGGGCGTCCGGTGGTGGTGATGAACGCGCCCTACGACCTGACGCTGCTGGACCGGGAGCTGCGCCGTCATCACGGGCTGACGCTGGCCGCCGGACTGTCGGCGGCCGGCCTGGTGGTGATCGATCCCCGGGTGCTGGACAAGCACGTGGACCGCTACCGCAAGGGCCGCCGGACGCTGACCGACCTGTGCGCCCACTACGGCGTGGAGCTGGCCGGGGCGCACGACGCGGCGGCGGACGCGACGGCGGCGCTGGCCCTGACCCGGCGGATCGGCGCCCGCTACCCGGCGGCGCTCGGCGGGCTGTCGGCGGCGGAGCTGCACCTGCGGCAGACGATCTGGCACGCGGCGCAGGCGCGCGGGCTGCAGAACTGGTTCGACCGTTCGGGCACCCCGGAACGGGTGGACCTGTCCTGGCCGCTGCGGCCGGCCCGGTGCGGCTGCGGGCGCCGGCTGGAGCCGGAGCACCGCTGCGAAGCGGCGGCGTGAACGGGGCGGCCCGGCGTACCGGGCCGGAACGCGCCGCAGGCCCTGACCGGTTTCCTGGTCAGGGCCTGCGTGCTGTCCGGTGGGCGATACTGGGATCGAACCAGTGACCCCTTCGGTGTGAACGAAGTGCTCTCCCGCTGAGCTAATCGCCCGGGCAACGAGAAGAACTGTAGCACCATTCAGGGCTGGTCGTACAACTCGCCCGTCCGGGCAGGCCGACGCCTCCGCAGAACTCGCGCTCCGCACGGAAGATGACAGTGCCTCAGCCGATTACCGACGGCCCTTCGGGCGGAATCCGGAAATACACGTGAGGCCCAGCCGATAATCGGCTGGGCCTCACGTATCACAATGCATTCCGGTGGGCGATACTGGGATCGAACCAGTGACCCCTTCGGTGTGAACGAAGTGCTCTCCCGCTGAGCTAATCGCCCGGGTGCAGAGAAAACATTACCGCATCCCGGAGGGTGCTCCGAACACCTCCCCCGCCGGCGGCCCCCGCCCGGGCGGGTCAGCTCTCGTCCAGCCGCCAGGGGACGACCAGGCCGTAGCGGGCGAAGTACCAGCCGCCCACCCCGACGAGGACGGCCAGCCCGATCGCGGTGAGCGTCAGGTTGCGGCGGCGCACCCGCGGGTCCATGGCCCGCTGGGCGGCCTCGGCGACCTTGCGCCGGGTCCAGCGCAGGGCCAGCTGGGCCCAGACGAACTCGGTCGCCCAGATCCCCATCCCGAGGAAGATCACCAGCCAGCCGGGACCGGGCAGCGGGAGCATGACCAGCCCGAGCGCCACCACGGCGAGGCCGGTCAGGAAGATCGCCACCTGCCAGATCCGGTGCAGCGCCGGGGAGCGGCGGACGAAGGCCGGGGCCCGTGAGCCGACCGCCCGTCCGCCGTCGACGGTTGCGTCAACCGCCGCAGTCGCTTCACCCGATCCCGCGTTCCCGGCCGCCTTGTCGTTTCGCACAGTCATGCCAGGAAACTAACCAAGATGTGCCGGGGAATGCCCGGCCCGGCCGCTGCGGGGCGATTCCGCAATGCGCCGTAAGGGGTACGACTCGCGCCCGAATCGGGACAGAGGGGTTTACATCGGTCTTGGGGGTGGGATGGTCCGTTCGCCGACGTGCGATTCCCCGAGCGCACACTGAGCGAAAGGCCATGGCGCTTATGAACACCACGGTCAGCTGCGAGCTGCACCTGCGCCTCATCGTGTCCAGCGAGTCCTCACTGCCCGTCCCCGCGGGCCTGCGCTACGACACCGCCGACCCCTACGCCGTGCACGCCACGTTCCACACGGGCGCCGACGAGACCGTGGAGTGGGTGTTCGCCCGAGATCTCCTCGCGGAGGGGCTGCACCGACCCACCGGTACCGGAGACGTCCGGGTGTGGCCGTCGCGCAGCCACGGGCAAGGGGTGGTCTGCATCGCACTGAGCTCTCCTGAAGGAGAAGCCCTGCTGGAGGCCCCGGCCCGAGCGCTTGAGTCCTTCCTCAAGCGGACGGACGCCGCGGTGCCCCCCGGCACCGAACACCGTCACTTCGACCTCGACCGGGAGCTGTCCCACATCCTCGCCGAAAGCTGACCCCGTCCGGAGGGCGGTGACGCCCCGCTGTCGGCGGGGCCGCACCCCCTGCCGTCATCGCAGCCGTCCTACTCGGGGGCACGGCAGCGGACTCAGCCGCGCACGACGCGGTCTCGGGGCCGGTGAGCGGCCCCGCTCCCACCGGAGCGGACGCCCCGCACCGAAGGCGCCCGGCGCCGAGGCCGGTCCTCCCCCCGGCTGGCCGGCC
>NZ_JBSFWR010000153.1:0-15042 GCF_053594915.1 Kitasatospora sp. NPDC002543
GGGTTGGTGGGGGTGGGGCGCGGCGGGGGGGGGGGGGCGGGGGGGGGGCGCGCCGCGGGGGGCGGCCCGCCGCGAGCTCCTGGTGTCAGGGCAGCGTGGTCTTCGGGGCGACGCCGCTGAGCACGTCGTGGAGGACCTCCAGCATCTGGGCCTCCGACAGGGCCTCCTCGTTCCCCTGGTGCAACGTGCGCCCGGCTTTCAGCAGGTCCTGGGCGATGTCGTGGATCGTCAGGCGGACGGATTCCATACCCTCCACCACGCTCTTCGCGTAGTCGAGGTAGGCCAGCTTCAGCGCCTTGGCGGGCGGGAACACGTCCTGGCCCGCCTTCAGCGCGGGCGGCACCTTCCCGATCCAGCCGTTCTTCGCGATGTTCACCCTCGTCTCGAGGTCCTGCAGGCCCTTGAGACGGCCTTGCAGGAAGGCGGTCGTGATCTCGATGGTGTCCCCGCTCATGCGCGGACCCCCTTCCCCGTCAGCCGAACTGCTTCTTGGCGCTCAGGTCCGAGTCGCTCATGATCTCGTGCATCGTCGCGAGGGTGTTCGCGGCGAAGTCGATGTCCTGGTTCATCGCCGTCTGGTTGTTGTTCACCTGGACCTTGAGCTCTTCGAACGCCCCGGCGGCCGCGCCCTGGAAGGCACCGTCCGCGGTCAGCGCGGTCAGCTTGCCGATCAGCTCGGTGAGGCCGTCGCTCATGTCCTTGCCCGACTTGCGCAGGTCGGCGACGGCCTGGGCGACGGTCTCGTGGTGGAGGTGGATCGTCCCCGAGTAGTCGTCCATGTGGTGCTGCAGCGGCATGTCCGCTCCCTTCTTCGTCGTGTACCGCTACCGCGTCAGCGGTAGAGCGCCTGCTCGATCCGGTCCTGCTCCTGCCGGTTGGCGATCGACAGCGCCTCGTCCTCGGCCCTGTTGATGATCGTGTCGGCGCCCTGGGTGGACTCCACGAACTTCTCGAACGCGCCGATCACCTGGTGGTAGCGCGTCTGCCAGTCGTCGAGCTTGCCCTGGAAGGCGGAACTGGCACCGGAGAAGTAGCCGGCGGCGATCTCCTCCTTGATCCGCTCGACCGTACGACCTGAGTTGATCATGTCGTCGATGTGCGCCCGCATGCTGTCGAGGGCGTTGCGGATCGCCGCGTCCTGCTTCGTCAGATTCGCCGGTGTGCCCACCTGATTCTCCTTTCCCGCCGCCCGCGGACGCGCGCGGCTCCGATCGACTCAACGGTGTTGTCGCGGAAGATGGTTCAGTCGCACGTGGAGGCGGCCGCGGCGGGGACCGCGGCGGCCGCCCCGGCGGGGATCGCCGCCACCGTCGCCCCGCCCGCGGGCGGAACGGCTCCCCCCGTGGCGGGCGCCGCGGGCACGGCGGTCGCCCCCGGGACGACCGACCCGACGGTCGCCGTCCCCGCCGCGGCGGCTCCCGGCGCGTCCCCCACGGCCGCCGGATCGAGGCTCGGTCCGGACGGCAGCAGCGCCACCACCGCGGCCGGGACGGCCACCGGGGTCACACCGCCGTACCCGAGCTTCTTCGCCACCGCCGCCGAGGGCAGCGGGTAGCGCACCCCGCCCTCGGTGACCAGGTACTCGGTGCTGCCCGCCCCGGCGCCCGACAGCGCGCGGACCAGGGCGCCGCGGCCGGGCCGGACGGCGATCCGGTCCGCGACCGCGCAGCCCGCGCCGGTCGCCGTGCCGGCCGGCGCCACGGGGGGCCGGCCCGCCTCCGCCCGGGCGGCGGGCAGCACCGTGACGGCGGTGGTCGGGGCGCCGCCGCCGGCGTGCAGGTCCGCGCAGACGCCCTCGCCGCGCAGCGGGGCGACCAGCGCCGGCGGTGTCTCCGGCAGCCCCGGGGAGGGCGGGCCGCCGGGCGCGGTGTGCCCGGCGAGGTCCATCGGGCCGATCGGCGAGGCCGTCGGGGCGGCGTTGCCGTACGCCTCCTTCTGGGTGCGCGGGTCCCCGCGCAGCAGCTCGTACAGCGTCGGGGTGAGCGGGGCCAGGCCCGCCTTGGTCAGCAGGTAGTGGGCGCCTCCCGCGGCCTCGAAGAGCTGGCCGATCCTGGTCGGCTTCCCCGCCAGCTCCGGCCCCGGCTCACCGCGCCCGGCGACGGCCGGCGCGGCGAGGTCGGGCCCGGCGGGCAGCGCGTTCAGGACGCCGGCCGACACCGGGAACGGGGTGGCGCCGCCGTAACCGAGCGCCTGGAGCGCCTGGTTGGCGGTGTCCACGCGCAGCCGCTGGCCCTGCCAGAGCAGGTGCGTCGAGCCGTCCGGGACGGCGACCAGCAGACCCTGACCGGGCGTCAGCGCCTTCCCCTCGGCCTCCGGGTCCACCAGCAGTCCGAGCCGGGGCACGGGAGTGCCGGTCGGGCCGGGCTGGAGGGTTCCGCAGACCAGCCAGGTGCCGCCGTCCAGGTCCCCGGCCGACGGCAGCCCGTCCGGGGCGCCGACGATCCCGACCGGGGCGCCGCGCGGCGCGTCCGCGATCGACTCCCGGCTCACCTGCTGCACCGTCATCTGCTCACCGGCCAGCAGCCTGGCACTGGTGTCGTTCAGCACCGGGTGCAGCTGCCCGCCGACGGAGAGGTAGCGGGCGCCGCTCTCCCGGACCACCACCAGGGTGCCCGGCTTGGCCCAGCCATCGCCGCCGCCGGGGCTGATCACCCCGTACACCGTGACCCCCAGCCCGATCAGCACCCCCACCGCGAGGCCCGTCACGGTGCCCCGGGTGGTGCGCCCGGTGGGGGTGTCCGGCGCGTCGGGCTCCGCCCGCAGCATGCCCGAGGCCAGCCTGCTCATCACGAACAGGTGCGCCTGCACCTGGTCGCGTCGGGACTGCATCCAGTTCCTCCCCGGTTCCTCGCGGACGCACCCGCTGCCTCGCGGACGCATCCGCTGCTTGGCGGCCGCGGCGCTGCGCGCGCCCACTTCGGTCCTACGGCCCGCGCCACCGGCCCGGTTCACCCGGTCCGCCCGCGCCGCCGGATCCGTCGCCTCTGCCACACTGGCCCCCGACGCACGCGGACCGAAAGGGCCCTCATGACGGCGCTGTGGATCCCCCCGGTGTACGGGGACACCGGCGCCTGCGTCCGGCTGCTGCGCGAGTACTTCACCCGGCAGCGGGCCAAGGGCGGCCCGTACTACACGGGCGCCCACTTCGAGCGGCTGGCCGGCGGCGGCGACCGCCCGGAGACGGCCGACCGCTTCACCGCCGACGACCTGCTCGCGATCACCATGCTGAGCGTCTCCGTCGAGCCGCACGGCGCCGTCGAGCTGCTCACCGACCCCGACGGGCACTGGCACCGGCTGCTGGCCGCCATCCCCCGCGACGCCCGGCTGGAGGACCCGTCCCGCGCCCCGCTGATCGCCCCCGGCGGGCCGGCCGCCGAGCTGTGGGAACGGCTGGCGAACCCGCACGGCACCTACCCGGGCAAGCCGGACGGGGTCGGCCCCGTCGTCGCGGGCAAACTGCTGGCCCGCAAACGGCCGCACCTGGTGCCCGTCTACGACGTCCGGGTGAAGGCCCTGTTCCGGCGCCCGAAGGTCGACGGCACCTTCTGGTCCGCGCTCGCCGACGCCCTGCGCGCCGACGGCGGGGCGCTGCGCACCCGGCTCGTGGAACTCCGCGCGGAGGCCGGGATCGGCGAGGACATCGGGGTGCTCCGGGTGCTGGACGTCATCGCCTGGATGCACCGGGACGGGGTTGGTCCGGCGGCCGCCGGGTAGAAGCCACGGGGCCGCCCGGGCCGCTCCACCCCCATTCCACCCCCGCACCGCCACCCGCGCCGTCACCCGCATCGGCGTCGCGGAGTGGCATCCGGAGGCCGCTTGGCCAAGGCTGAGCCCGGGGGTCTCGCCTCAGATGGGTACGGTGCCGATGTTCGAAACGAGCTTTGCGTTCCCTCGTTCGCTGCTGAAGCCCGTCGCCGGCGCCCGGGGGCGGGTGGCCGTGGTCGGAGCCGGCGTCGCCGGGCTGGTGTGCGCGTACGAGCTGCAGCGCAGGGGCTTCGAGGTCGTCGTGTACGAGCGGGCGAACCGGCCGGGCGGGCGGGTGCGCACCCACCGCTTCTGGGACGGCACCCACGTGGACCTCGGCGCCATGCGCATCCCCGGCAACCACCACTGCGTCCTGCACTACGTCTCCCGGTTCCGGCTGGCGACCCGCCCGTTCGTCAACTCCAACCCGCGCGCCTACTACCACCTGCGCGGCCGGCGGGTGCGGGTCCAGGACGTGGCGTCGCTGTTCCCCGCGTACGAGCTGCGCCCGGCCGAACGGCAGGCCCCCACCCCGGTGCTGGACCAACTGCTCGGCTCGGTGTGGCGCACCCTGACCGTCGAGCAGCAGCGCCGCACCCTGGAGGGCCACTGGGACGACCCGGCCCTGGAGCGGGCGGCCTCGGTGTCGCTCTGGCAGTTCGTCCACGAGCACCTGTCGCAGGACGCCTGGGACCTCTTCGGCCATGCCAGCGGCCTCGCCCACTACGAGCAGTCGTCGCTGCTGGAGGTGCTGGTCGACTACTTCGGCCTGTTCCACCGCGGGCAGGTCGAACTCGTCGACGGGCTGGACGCGCTGATCCACGCCTTCGTCGACGCGCTGCGCCCCGGCACGCTGCGGCTCTCCACCCAGATCGACGAACTGGCGCTGACCGCGGACGGCGTCCGGCTGCACGGCCGGCGGATCGGCGCCCGGCTGCACGACGACGTCGACTACGTGGTGTGCTGCGTCCCGGCGCCCGCGCTCGACCAGATCGCCGTCACCCCGGGCCTGCCGCACGCCCAGCGGCACGCCATCCGCGGCATCAGCTACGCGAGCAGCATCAAGACCGTCCTGCACCTCACCCGCCGCCGCTGGGAGCTGGAGGACGGCATCCACGGCGGCGGCAGCTTCACCGACCTGCCGATCCAGCAGTGCTGGTACCCATCGGACAACGCGGTGCGGACCAAGGACGGCGTCAACGGCAGCGGCGGCCCGCACTGGGTGGCACGCGACCCGGTGCGCTCGGCCGAGC
Organism: Kitasatospora sp. NPDC002543; assembly: GCF_053594915.1. NCBI lineage: Bacteria > Bacillati > Actinomycetota > Actinomycetes > Kitasatosporales > Streptomycetaceae > Kitasatospora > Kitasatospora sp. NPDC002543. The sequence goes on from NZ_JBSFWR010000153.1 coordinate 4,998, forward strand.
CGACGGCCCTGCTCGGGGCGTACCTGTGGGGCGCCAACGCCCGCCGGTTCGCCGCGCTGGAGCCGGCCGAGCGGGACACGCTGGTGCTGGACTGCCTGGAACGGCTCCACCCGGGCATCACCGCGGACGTGGACGACATCGTGCACTGCAACTGGGACGTGCAGAGCGGCATGGGCGGCGGGGCGTTCGCCCACCTGACGCCCGGCGAGCACACCCGCTACCTGAGCGTGCTGGGCTCCCCGTACCCGGCGGACCGGCCCCGGGTCTTCTTCGCCGGCGAGCACCTGTCCGGCGCCCACGCCTGGTGCCAGGGCGCGGCGCAGTCCGCCCTCGGCGCGGTGGGCACGCTGCTCGACCGGGCCGGGCACTCCGGGGTCACGACCCGGGTGGGGGCGGTGTGACGGTCGCCGACCCCGGCCGGGCCGCGGACCCGGCCCTCGACCCGACGCCCGGCCGGACGCCTGGGCGGGCACCCGACCCGAGGCCCGGCCCGACGCCCGGGCCGACGCCCGGGCCGACACCCGGGCCGACACCCGGGCCGGCGCTCGGCCGGGCCGAACTGCTGGCCCCGTTCCGGCCCGGCCGCGCCGAACTGGTCGGCATCGAGGTCGAGTGCGGCCTCGTCGACCCGGCCACCGGGCTGGCCGCCCGCTACGACGGCGAGGGCGGCGTGCTGGCCGTCCTGGAGGCGGTGCTGGACCGGTGGGGCGGCGAGCGGCAGGAGGACGCCGGGCGGCTGACCGGGGTGCTGCTCCCGGACGGCAGCCAGATCACCCTGGAGCACGGCGGCCAGATCGAGTACTCCTCCGCACCCGCCCCGTCCGTCGCCAGGGCGGTGGACGACATGCGCGCCTCGCTGGAGCGGCTCGCCGATCTGGTCGGCCGGTTCGGGCTCGCCCTGGTGCCCGGCGCCAACCTGCCGTTCGACCGGCTCGCCGACGTGCGGTGGGTGCCGATGACCCGGGGCGCCATCATGCGGGACTACTTCACCGGGCTCGGCGAGCCGGGCAGCCGCGCGCGGTACGTGATGGCGCTCTCGCTGTCCACCCAGGTCACCCTGGACTACCTCTCCCCCGCCGACTTCGCCGAGAAGCTGCGGATGCAGATGGCCGCCGCCCCGGTGGTCTCCGCCCTGCTCGTCAACTCACCGATCCAGGAAGGCGGTTCGTCCAGCGGACTGCTGTCCCACCGGTGCTGGGCCTGGCTGCGGATGGACCCGCGCCGGGGCGGGGTGCTGCCGCCCGCGCTGCACCCGGACGTCACCGTCGAGTCCGTCGTCGACTGGGCCCTCGGCATCCCGCTGATCCACTACCGCACCCCGGACGGGCGCTACCACCCGGCACCTCCCGGACAGACCTTCGCCGGGCTGCTCCGGGACGGCTACCCGGACGGCTCGCGCCCGACCCCGGCGCACTGGGCCGCCCACCTGAACCAGCTCTGGACCAACACCAGGGTCCGCGGCACCCTGGAGCTGCGCGCCTCGGACGGCCCGCCGTACCCGTTCATCCCGGCCGTCCCCGCCCTCTGGGCCGGGCTCAGCTACCACCCCGCGTCCCGGAACGCCGCCTGGGAGCTGCTCGGCCGCTACACCCTGCACCACCACCGGGCCGCGCTCGCCGAGCTGCCCGCCCTCGGCCTGGCCACCCGCCTCGGCGGCGACCCGGTCCGCCCGCTGGCCGCCGAACTGCTGCGGCTGGCCCGGGCCGGCCTCACCGCCCGGATCGCGGCGGGCCTCGAACCGCCGCACGTGCTCGGGTACCTGGACCCGCTGGAGGAGGTCCTCGCCACCCGGCGGACCTTCGCCGAGCAGTGCCGCGAGCGCTGGCACGGCGACCTGCGCCGCGACCCGGCCCGCTACGTCGCCGCGTACCGGATCTGAGCCGCCGCCGGGCCGCCCGGGACACCGCCGGGCCGCCCGGAGTCCACCCTGGCGTCAGCAGACCGTCAGCGGAGTGTCAGCAGCCCGTCAATCCGGGCCCCGGGGCGCGCGAACGGGCGGAAGCTGGACGCCACACCTGCAAGACCCGCAGGTCGCCCCGGAGGTGAGCCACATGTCCGTCCCCGCTGCGTTCCATTCCGTCGTCCCCGACGTGCGCCGCCACGGCCACGGCCTGCGCACCGCCTGTGCGCGGGTACTGGACCGGCTGGCCGCCAGCCCGCTCGACAACACCGTGCTCGGCGCCATCGGCGCGCCCCTCCCGGCCGCCCGCCCGGTCCCCCGTCCGGACGGACTGCGCGCCCGGTGGCACCCCGCGCCCCGGCCGGACGGCACCAGTGCCCTCGAAGCCACCTGGCACGCGGAGCGCTGACCCCCGCCCGGTCCCGGTGGCCGGGCCCGGACGCCCGTTCGGCGCAGCGCGGCCCGGCCCCGTCCCCCGGTGCGTGCCTATGGTGGGCGGGTGACCGACCGCCGGACCGCCCGGCCCGGAGTCGCCCGGGTGGGCCACCTCGTCGCCGCCGCGGCCTTCGCCGTCTGCATGGTGGGCACCACGCTGCCCACCCCGCTCTACGGCCTGTACCAGGAGCGGCTCGGCTTCTCCGAGCTGACGGTGACGGTCGTGTTCGCGGTGTACGCCTTCGGCGTCATCGGCGTCCTGCTCCTGGTCGGCAACGTCTCGGACGCCGTCGGGCGCCGGCCCGTGCTGCTCTGCGGGCTGGTCTGCTCGGCCGCCAGCGCGGTGGTGTTCCTGGCGGCGGACAGCGTCGCCCTGCTCTTCCTGGGCCGGCTGCTGTCCGGGCTCTCGGCGGGCCTGTTCACCGGCACCGGGACGGCGTACGTGCTGGAGCTCGCCCCGCCCGGGCGGCGGGGCCGCGCGAGCTTCGTCGCGACCGCCGCCAACATGGGCGGCCTCGGCTGCGGACCACTGCTGTCCGGCCTGCTCTCCCAGTACGCCCCGCACCCGCTGGTGCTGCCGTTCGCCGTGCACCTGGGGCTGCTCGCCGTCTCGTTCGCGCTCCTGTGGCGGCTGCCGGAGACGGTCGCCGGGGCCCGCCCGCTGCGCACCGCCCGGCCGGTCCGGCCGTCGCTGCCCCCGGAGGTCCGCCGGGTGTTCGTGCCGGCCGCGGTGGCCGCCTTCGCCGGCTTCTCGCTGCTGGGCCTGTTCACCTCGGTCAGTCCGGCCTTCCTCGCCACCGACCTGGGTGTCCGCAACCGGGCGGTCGTCGGCCTGGTCGTCTTCACGGCGTTCTTCGCCTCCACCCTCGGCCAGCTCCTGGTGCCCCGGCTCGGCACACCGCGGGCGATCCCGCTGGGCTGCCTGGTGCTGATCCTCGGGCTGGCCCTGCTGGCCGCCTCGCTCGCCGGGGAGAGCCTGCCGCCGCTGGTGCTCAGCGCCCTGGTGGGCGGCGCCGGGCAGGGCATGGGCCTGCGCGGAGCGGTGGGCGAGCTCGCCGCGGCCGCTCCGGCCGCGCACCGCGGCGGGGTGCTCTCGGCGCTGTTCGTGGTCGCGTACTTCGGCATCTCGATCCCGGTGATCGGGGTGGGTCTGCTGACCGGACCGCTCGGGCTGGCGCACGCGGGTCTGGTCTTCGCCGCCTGCATGGCCGTGCTCGCCGCCGTGTCCGGTCTCTACCTGCTGGCCCTGCTGCGCCGGGAACGGGCCGCGGGCCGGCCCGCGGGCTGATCCGCCCACCGGTCCGCGCTCCGGCCCTCCCGCTGCCCCCGCGCGCCGCCGTACGCGCCCGCCGTACGCCACCCGCGCGCGACCGCTCCCACCCGCCGGTGCGCGTTTGCCGCCCGCGCCCGGTACCGATAGACACGAGCCAGACACCCCGCGCGACACCCGGAGGTCTCCGCCATGAGCGTGACGAGTCGGTACCTGGACGCCTGGGAGGGCTTCTGGCGCGACGCGCCCGAGGCGCCGGGCTCGGTGATCTGGGACGCGGAACCGGCCTTCAGCGCCGAACACCACCTCACGCTGTTCCGCCCCCACCTGGCCGACCCCGCGCTTCCCCTGGTCGACCTGGGCTGCGGCAACGGCACCCAGACCCGCTTCCTCGCCGAGCGCTTCCCCGTCGTCCTCGGGGTCGACCTGTCCGCCGCCGCGGTGGACCTCGCCCGACGCTGCGACCCGGCCGGGCGGGCCGAGTTCACCCGGCTGGACGCCACCGACGCCGAGGCCGTCCGGGCCCTGTGGCACCGCCTCGGCGACGCCAACGTGTACGTGCGCGGCGTGATCCACCAGAGCGAGCCGGCCGACCGCCCCCGGGTGGTCGAGGCCATCCGGATCCTGCTCGGGGCGCGCGGCCGGGCCTTCGTGTTCGAGCTCTCGGAGGCGGCCAAGGGCGTGCTGGGCGAGCTCGTCCGCGACCCGGCCGGCCCGCCCCCGAAGCTGCGCCCGGTGTTCTCCCACGGGCTCGCCCCGGCCGAGGTCGCCGACGCGGCCTTCCCCGGGCTGTTCCACGCGGCCGGCCTCGACGTCCTCGCCACCGGCGAACTGCCGCTGGCCACCACGGAGTCCACCCCCGACGGCGAACCGATCGAACTGCCCGCGCACTGGCTGGTCGCCGGGCCGGGCGGGTCCGCGCCGCACTGAGCCCGGCGCGACACGTCCCGGCACGGCGCGGTGCGTCCCGGTGCGGCCCGACGCGCCTTACGCGGGCCGGATGTTCAGGTTGCCGCGCAGGACGTTCCCCGGCTCGTAGGCCTTCTTCACCGCCGCGAGCCGGGCGTAGCGCTCCGGACCGTGGATCTCCCGCGCCTTCCGGTCGGTGCCCATCCATGACGACGTGAAGTCGAACCCCAGCCAGGACCGGATCGCCCTGCTGGGCGGTGCCCGGGTCACCCACGTCCGGCCCGGCGTCGAGAGCCTGAACAGCCGGGTGCTCGGCCTGATGGACAAGGGCGTCACCGGCGCCCGCAACGTGCGTACGATGCGGGAGTGCGAGAACCACGCGCTCACCCGCGTCTGGAACCACCTCCACCGTTCCCGGGGCGAACGCGACGAGGAGGGCGACCTGCTGGTCCACGACGAACGCGAGAGCTGGCCCCGGCGCACCCACCGGCTGAAGCACCGGCGGGCCGCCGCGTTCCGCGAGCTGGAACACGGCCGTACGCTCCCCGCGCCGCACCGCACCGCCGGCCGACCGGGGCCGGTCACCCGGTCCCGGTCGGCGAACTCACCGCCCGGGGACGCTGATTCCTCACACGGACTGGTGTTCAGGACAGGTCCGGGACCGCCGCGACCCCGACGCCTCGGCCCGCTACGCGCTGGACCACCCCGACCTGGTGGCCACCTTCCGGGCCTGCCTGACCCCCACCCCCCTGGACGACCTCAGCAGTACGGGCCGTGAGGCCGTGTCCGTCCTGGCGTCCGAGGGCCCCGTGCTCGTCACCCGGGGCTGGGCGGTGACCCTGCCTCCACGCATCCGCCACTGGACCGTGCCCGACACAGGAGTCTGAATACATGGGATCTTCCACGGCCGAGGAGTCGTCCGTCCCCGCGGAGTCCGGCCCGCCCGCGACACCGCCCCCGGCCCCGGAATCCGTGCCGCTGCGCCGACACCGCCCGCTGCTCCTGCTGGTCACGGAGCAGATGACCAGTTCGGTGGGGCGCCAGGTCACCGCCCTCGCGCTGCCGCTGCTGGCCATCGCTCACCTGCACGCCGGCCCGCTGGGCGCCTCGGCCCTGATGGCGATGACCTACCTGCCCGGTGTCCTGCTCAGCCCGCTCATCGGCGTCGCCGTCGACCGGGCCCGGCTGCGGCGGATGCTGGTCTCGCTGTCCTGGCTGCAGGTCCCCGCCATCGGCAGCGTGCCGCTCGCGGCCGCCCTGGACGGCCTGACCTGGCCGCACCTGTTCGCCGCGGCCGCCGCCTCCGGAGCGCTCAACTCCGCCCAGGGCGTGGCGCTGCAGTCCTGTCTGCCCCGCGTGGTGCCCGCGGAACGCCTGCTGCCGGCCAACTCCTCGCTCACCGGCGCCCGGACCATCGGCCTGATCGGCGGGCCGGCACTCGGCGGCATCCTGATCGGCGTGATCGACCCGGCCCCGGCGCTGCTGGTCGAGTGCGCCGCCTACCTCGTCGGCGGCGCCCTGTTCCTCGCCCTGCCGACATCCCTGAACCGGTCCCCGCACGAGGCGGGCAGCGGCACGCGGTCCCGCCTCGAGGCGCTGCGGGAGGGCCTCGCGGTCATCCGCCGGGAGACCCTGCTGCGCCGCCAGGCCCTGGCCGCGGCCGGACTCAACCTGGGCGGCGGGGCCGGCGGCGGCCTGTTCGTGCTGTACGCCGACCGGGAGTTGCAGCTGCCCCCGTGGCAGCTCGGCGCGGTCTACGCCGCGTACGCCGTCGGGATGGGCACCGGCGTGCTGGCCGCGACCAGCGTCACCCGGGCGCTGGGCATGGCCCGGACCATCCGGCTGTGCGCCGTGGGCGCGGGGGCCGCCCTCTTCCTCATCCCGGCGGCCTCCCTGGGGCTGTCCTTCCCGGTCCTGGTCCTGTACCAGCTGCTGTTCGGGCTGCTGGCCACCGTCTGGTCGATCGCCATGACCACGGGGCGCCAACTCGTCACCCCCGCCCACCTGCTGGGCCGTGTGAACGCCTTCCTCCAGGCCGTGCTGACCGCCACCCTGCCGGTCGGCGCGTTCGTCGGCGGGTGGCTCGCCTCCCGGGTCGGCATCGTGCCGGTGCTGGTCGGGGCGGCGGCCGTCGCCCTGGCGGGCGCGAGCAGCCTCTGGTTCCCGCGCGACGTGCTCGCCGGGATCGAGCGGGCCGCCGAGCAGAAGAAGGCCTGAGCCCCGTCCCCGAAGCGAACCGGAGTCCGCGTGCCCGGCACCGCGGGAACCGTACTGGTCACCGGGGCGAGCAGCGGCATCGGAGCGGCCACCGCGCGCCGGCTCGCCGCCCCCACCGACGCCCGGTACCGAGCCGCCCCGGGGACCGGGCGGGCCGACGAGTCACCCGTTGCGGCCCGCCCGGTGGGCCGACGACTCACCCCGTCCCGGTGTCCGTCCGCACCTCGGGGCGGCCGGGTTCGGCCCAGCGCGTGTGGAAGCTTCCCGGGCGGTCGGTGCGGCGGTAGGTGTGGGCGCCGAAGAAGTCGCGCTGGCCCTGGATCAGCGCGGCGGGCAGGTGCTCGCCGCGCAGGGTGTCGTAGTAGGAGAGCGCGGCGGAGAAGGCCGGCACCGGGATGCCGTGCTGGGCCGCGCCGGCCACCACCGTGCGCCAGGCCGCCTGGGCGTCGGCGACCTCCGCGGCGAACCGCTCCTCGGCGAGCAGGCTGACCAGGTCGGGGTTGGCGGCGTGGGCGGCGCGGATCCGGTCGAGGAAGGCGGCGCGGATGATGCAGCCGCCGCGCCAGATCCTCGCCACCGCCCCCAGGTCGATGTCCCACCCGTACTCGGCCGCGGCGTCGCGGATCATCGTCCAGCCCTGGTCGTAGGCGATGACCTTCGAGGCGTAGAGGGCCTGTTCGACGTCCCGGGTGAAGCGTTCGGCCTCGTGCGGGCGCAGTTCCTGCCGGGTGCCCCCGGGCAGCGGGCGGTAGGCGGCCCGCAGCTCGGCCCGGGCGGAGGCGACCCGGGCGAAGGTGGCCTGGGCGATGGCGGTGACCGGGGAGCCGAGGTCGAGGGCGGTCTGCACGGTCCAGCGCCCGGTGCCCTTCTGCTCGGCGGCGTCCTGGACGATGTCGACGAAGGGCTCCCCGGTGGCCGCGTCGGTGTGGGCGAGCACCTCGGCGGTGATCTCGATCAGGTAGGAGTCGAGCCGCCCCTTGTTCCAGTTCCGGAAGGTCTCGGCGATCTCGGCGGGACGGTAGCCGCCGACGTCCCGCAGCAGGTGGTAGGCCTCGGCGATGAGCTGCATGTCGGCGTACTCGATGCCGTTGTGCACCATCTTCACGAAGTGGCCGGCCCCGTCGGTGCCGATGTGGGTGCAGCACGGATCGCCGTCCACGTGGGCGCTGATCCGCTCCAGCATCGGGCCGAGGACGGCGTAGGACTCGGCGGAGCCGCCGGGCATGACCGAGGGCCCGTGCAGCGCCCCCTCCTCGCCGCCGGAGACGCCGCTGCCGACGAAGTGGATGCCGCGCTCGCGCAGCGCCCGCTCCCGGCGGCGGGTGTCGGCGAAGTGCGCGTTGCCGCCGTCGATGATCATGTCGCCCGCCTCCAGCAGCGGGGCGAACTCCTCGATGACCTCGTCGGTGGGCCCGCCCGCCTTCACCATGATCAGCAGGCGGCGGGGGCGTTCCAGCGCGGCCACCAGCTCCTGCGGCGACCCCGCCGGGACGAACGCGCCCTCGTGTCCGAACTCCTCGATCAGCGCCTTGGTGCGCCCCTCCGTCCGGTTGTGCACGGCGACCGTGTAGCCGTTGCGGGCGAAGTTCCGCGCCAGGTTGCGGCCCATCACCGCGAGCCCGGTCACGCCGATCTGTGCGGATGCCTCCATCGTGGGCACGTCCTTCCTCGGGGAGTTCCCCGGCAGGGCTCGCGGCCCCGCGCCGCGGCGGCCGTTCCCATGCTCACGACCCGCACCTCCCGGCGCGCGGGGAACTCCCCCGTTCAGGTGCCCGGCCGCGGCGGCGGATCCCCCTGGGCGCACCGCCTCCGCCGCCCCGGCCCGCCTCGGCACCGGCACCGGCACCGGCACCGGCACCGGCACACCGGTGTCAGCCCACCGGTGTCAGCGCACCGCCCCGGCCACCTCCGCCTCCGGTTCCGGCCGGCGCCCGAGCAGTTGCCCGGTCGGCAGGTCCCGGTGGCGGCGGATCGGGGAGCAGAACAGGAAGAGGGCCGCCGCCGGCACGCCCGCGGTCAGGATCCACAGCGCCGGGCGCAGACCGAGCCAGGTACCGAGCGCGCCCCCGAGCAGGGCGCCGAGCGGCATCGTGCCGTAGTTGAGGAACGCGGCGCTCGCGACGAGCCGGCCGAGCATGTCGCTCGGGCAGTAGCTCTGGACGAACCCGGACTTGAGGACGTTGCCCGCCACCACGCCGATCGCCACGCCGCCGTAGGCGAGGACGATCATCAGCAGGCCCCACCCTCGACCGGCGAGCGGGATGAGCACGGCCAGCGCCGGCAGCACCAGCTCGAACATCAGCAGGGCGCGCCCGGTGCCCAGCCTGGCGCTGACCCTGCGCACCACGAAGGCCCCCAGGACGCCGCCGATGCCGCTGACCATCGCGAGGCTGCCGATCGTGCCGGAGTCCAGGCCGACCTCGCGGACCAGGAAGACCACGGTGAGCGACTGGTACCCGGTCAGGGCGAGGTTGGACGCCGCCCCGAAGAGCGCCAGGCTCCGCAGGAAGGGGTCGCCGAAGAGCAGGCCCAGCCCTTCGCGGATCTCCTTGACCATCGCGCCGCGCGGCCGCTCGACCCGCTCGGGCACGGACTCCCGGTGCCGGATGGCGACCAGGCAGAGGGTCGCCAGCAGGAAGGTGGTGGTGTTGACGAGCATCCCGTTGGCCGCGCCCGCGAGCTGGATCAGCAGGCCGCCGCAGCCCAGCCCGACGATCTGCGCCGCCGAGGCACTGCCCTGGAGCTTGGCGTTGCCCTCCGCCTGGTCCTCCGGTTTCACCAGGTCCGGCAGGTAGGCGGTGTACGCGGTCTGGAAGAACACCGTGGCGGCGCCCGCCAGCAGTGCCACCAAGAGGAGTTGACTGGTGCTCAGCACCCCGGCCCAGGCCGCCACGGGAACGCTGGCGAAGAGCGCGAAGCAGATGACGTTGGCCCAGAACATCACCTGCTTGCGCCGCAGCCGGTCCACCCAGACCCCCACCGGCAGCCCGATGACCAGCCACGGCACCCAGGGCGCCGCGCTCAGCAGGCTCACCTCGAAGGTGTCGGCGTGCAGGGTCGACACGGCGATCAGCGGGACGGCGAGGACCGTGACGGACTGGCCGAAGCGCCCCGCCGTCTCGCCTAACCAGAGGAGCCGGAAGTCCCGGTGCCGGCGGAGCAGGCCGCCACGTGTGCCGTTTCCCATGGAAAGCTCCGATCTGTCGCGGAAAGGAAGCCGAACTGCCCGAAGCCGCCCACTGGTTGCGCTCTCCCCCGGCGCCGAACTCGACGACTCCAGCCACCAGCCGGTCGACAACGGCCACCTCAGCTGC
>NZ_JBSFWR010000154.1:0-14818 GCF_053594915.1 Kitasatospora sp. NPDC002543
GCGGTGAACTCGCCCTGGGGGAAGACCACGCTGACGTTGTCGAGGGCGACGACGCGGGTCTCCCCCTCCCCGTAGACCTTGTTCAGGCCGGTGGCCCGGGCGGCGGCCCGGCCGGTGTGGACGGCGGTTGCGGGGAACGTCACGTGTGCTCCTGGGACGGGTTAACGGAATGTTTAACTCCGTAACATCATCCCAAGCTGTTCGAATGCGATGTGTACTGCCGTGCGAGTGGTCGGCCCCCCGCCGACCCGGCGGGGTGGCGGGGGCGTTCTCCTCCTCAGGTATGACACGACCCCTGAGGGGCAGGGGCCCGGCCGTCGGTCGGTGACCGCCGGCCGGGCCCTCGGGGCGCGTCCCGGCCTACTCGACCGCCACGCCGAAGGCCGTCGCCAGCCCGGCCAGGCCGTTGGCCACCGCCCGCCCGGACGGGCTGAACTCCCAGCCGCCGGCGGCCCGGCGGAACGCCCCGAGCAGCATCGCGCTGTCCGGCACCCCGCCGGTCGGCCCCGCCCAGGCGTCCGGGCCGCCCGCGCCCGGCCCGTACGCGGCGGCGAGGGCCAGCCCGTGCACGTAGCCGAGCGGCAGCGCCGGGTGCTCCTCCTCCTCGGTGGAGACGGCGACCACCACCTCCTCGACGACGGCCGGCAGCCGGTGCAGGTCCAGGGCCAGCCGGGCCGCCCGGGTCGGCTCGCCCGGCACCGAGTGGGTCGGGTGCAGGCGCACCGCGCCGTCCGGGTCCTGCGGGCTGTTGAAGAAGACGAAGTGCTCGTCGCTCAGCACCCGGCCGCCGGCGCACAGGAAGGCGGTGACGTCCAGCTCCACCGCGTCCCCGCCGGCCGTCCGGCTCTGCCAGCTCACCGTCAGGGCGGTCTCGCGCACCTCCTCCGGGCCGTCGGCCGCCGCGGCGGCGGCTGCCGCGCCGCCGCCGAGCCGGCCGCGCAACCCCTGCTCGGCGAGCAGGGCCACCAGCTCCGGGCCGCTCACCAGGGTCAGCGGCTTGCCCTCGATGTAGCTGTACGAGCCCCGGCCGAAGCCCGCGGTGGTGACCAGGATGCCCTTGATCGCGCCGTGGTGGCGGACGGTGGACTCCAGATCGCGCACCGCCGTCGGCGGGACGGTCTTCTTGTAGCGCTTCGCCTGGATCACGATCTTGCCGCCGGTCACCGGGTCCAGGTCCTCGGCCACCACGTCCACCCCGACGTCGCCGCTGCGGGCCGTGGTCATCACCCGGAAGCCGCGCAGCCGGAACAGCTCGGCGATCAGGTCCTCGAAGTCCAGCGGGTCCATCTCGAAGAGGTCCGGTTCGTCCTCGCCGCCGTGCCCGGCCAGGCTCCCGCCGACGCTCTCCGGGCGGCGGTCCGGCCGCACCTCGTCCAGCCGCTCCGGGCGCGCCGACAGCCGGCCGCCCAGGCCCTGGAAGCAGTCCACCGGGGCCACCCGGTCCAGCGCCAGCGCGGCGAAGCCGGCCCGGGTGGCGGTCAGGGTGGAGAGGAAGCGCTCCGCCTCCCGGCCGGTCGCCGGATCGATGCCGAGGACGAAGCCGTTCAGCACCACCGAGTCCAGCAGCCCGTCCCGGTCCGCCCGGAACACCTCCGCCGCCACCCGCAGCGCCGACTGCGCCAGCACCTCCTTGTACAGCGCCTTGCGCTCCGTCGCCGGCCGGGCCACCTCCGCCTCGCGGTCGTCCGACTTCACGTACCGCACCCGCGCGGCCGCCGGCACCACGTCCGGCCCGGGCAGCTCCCAGTCCACCACCAGCTGGCGGCTCCCGGCGTCGAACGCCGCCACCAGCCGGTGCGGGAAGCCCTCCGGCCAGGCCGCCGAGGCGTACAGACCGGCCGTGAAGTACTCCTGCACCGCCTCCGGCTCGCCCGCCCGCAGCCGGCGCAGCAGCTCCTCGGTCCGGGCGGCCAGCTCCCGCTGCTGCCGGCGGGCCTGCTCGGCCCCGGCCAGGTACTCCTGGTGGTACGCGGCCAGTCGCTGCTGCCGGTCGGCCTCCCGGGCCTGCGCGGCGTACCAGTCCTGCTCGAACCGGGCCCGGGCCTGGGCCAGGTACTGCTCGTACTGCTGGCGCACACCCCGGTTGCGGGCCTGGACCGGGTCCGGCGGCGGCACGAAGTAGTGGGCGGAGGACTGGTCCGGCATCGGCACCGGCTCACCCAGCGGCCCCGGATCGAACGGCGGCACCGCCGGCGGCGCCAGCAGGGCCTGCGGCCCGAAGGCCGGCGCGGCCAGCCCGGCGGCCAGCAGCCCCCTCAACTCCTCGACCCGGGCGTCCAGTTCGGCCGTCCGCCGGGCGGCCTCCGCCTCCCGCGACTGCTGGTAGGCGCGCTGCGCCTCGCGCTCGCCACGGGCCGCCGCCTTCTGCGTCTCGCGCTGCTCCCGCTCCCGGCGGCGCTGCTCCGCCGCCTCGGCGCGCCACCGGGCCTCCTCCCGGCGCTGCTGCTGTCGCTGCGCCTCCGCCCAGATCGCCAGCACCCCGCTGCTCCGCCGCCCCGACACCGTCCGTCCACCCCATTCGCCTCGTGCCGACTGTCGGGCCCGCGGCACCGCCTCCCGGCCGCGCCGCCGACCGCGCCCGCAACAATAGAGCGTGAACGCCCCGTGCGGCCAAGTGCTCCTGAGCAGGGGGCCTTTCCGTCGTGGAGGCGGACGCGCCCGACGCGGTACCGACGGTCCTCGGGAGGCTCCGGCGGGCCGAGGGAACGGCGGCGGGCCCGGCCGGCGTTCGTCGCCGGCGGGGCCCGCGGTCGTCCGTGCCGTCGCCGATCCCACCGGCCGGGCCGCCTGTCGGTGGCACCGGGTAGGGTCGACGGCTACCGGCGGTAAGGAGAAGGCGTGACGATCCCCCCACAGCACCCGGAGCACCAGGCCCACCCGGGCGGCTGGATCTCCACCGGCCTGAGCTGGCGGGACGGCCGAGCCGTGCTCGGGGCCGCGCGCGGCGCCCAGGTGCACGAGCGGGCGGTGGCGCCGGGGGCGGAGGTCGGCTGGCTGCTGGGCGGCCCGCGCCGCTGCGTCGGGGCGTGGCTGGCCGGGGCGACGGAGCGCACGCCCTGCCCGCACCACGCGGTGATCGACCCGAACGGCGGCGCGACCCAGTGCCCGGCCTGCCAGAGCGTGGACCGCGGCCTCGCCCTCGCCCGGGACCAGATCCTCGACGACGGCCGCACCTACCTGCTCTACCTCGCCTGGTTCGGCGAGGGCCTGCTCAAGGTCGGCCTGACCGCCGAGCAGCGCGGCGACAGCCGGCTGCTCGAACAGGGCGCGCTGGCCTACGCGTTCACCGCCCGCGGCGCCCTGCCGGCGGTCCGGCGCGCCGAACTCACCGTCGCCGCCTCGGGCCTGGCCCGGGAACGGTTCAAGTCCCGGCTCAAGACCGAGCACTGGTGGTCGCACGGCGACGCCCCGCACCGCCGTGCGGTGCTCACCGAGGCCCGCGCCCGGGCGCACCGGCTGCTGGACGGCCACGCCGTGGAGCTGCTCGCCGACCGCCCGGTGGTCGACCACGTCGAGCGCTACGGCCTGGTCGGCGGCGCCCCGGAGGCCTACCGGGAGATCACCGGGCTGGCCGACGGTGCGGTCCTCGCCGGCCGGCTCCGGCCGCCGGTGGGCCGGCACCTCTTCCTGGACCAAGCCGACGGCTCCGGCCCGCTGCTGCTGGACACCCGGCAGCTCACCGGCTGGACGCTCAGCCCGGTCACCGGCCGCGGCCCCGCGGGCCTGACCCTCCAGGAGCGGCTGCGGCCGCCGGAGCCGGACACTCAGGAGGCGCTGTTCTGAGGCCGATCGGGACCGCTCCGACCAGCATGGTTGCGTAATAAAACCACGAGGCCTAGCCTCGGCCTTGCGGTTTTATGTTGCTACCACCTTGGAGTGAGCCCAACCATGATCGCCGCCCACGAGAGCTTCGACGGCACCTTCCCGTACCGGCCGCACTTCAGCACCGCCGCCGGCTTCCCCCAGCACTACGTGGACGAGGGCACCGGCCCCGTGGTGCTCTGCCTGCACGGCGAACCCACCTGGGGCTACCTCTTCCGCGACCTGGTCCGCCGCCTGGCCCCGACCCACCGGGTGGTCGTCCCCGACCACATGGGCTTCGGCAAGAGCGCCACCCCGGCCGACCGGACCTACTGGCTGCAGGACCACGTCGACAACCTGGAGGCGCTCGTCCTGGACCTCGGCCTGCGCGAACTCACCCTGGTCCTGCACGACTTCGGCGGGCCGGTCGGCATGGGCCTGGCCGCCCGCCGCCCGGAGCTGATCGCCCGGGTGGTGAGCGTCAACGGGCCCACGCCGTTCGGGCAGCCCGGCCTCGGCGCGGCGCTCGCCGCCAACGCGGCCGAGTCCCCGTGGTTCCGCTGGATCGTGAGGGCGCACGCCGAGAGCAGCCTGGAGGCCGTCCTTGGCGAGCTCGGCCACATGATCCTCGGCGTCCTGAAGCTCAACGGCTTCCAGGACAACACCCTGATCACCGATACCTGGACGGCTGCCTACGGTGCCGCCTTCCCCTCCCGCACGGAGGCCGCCGGGGCGATCGGCTGGGCGAAGGGCTTCGCCACCGGGGCGCACACCTTCGCGACCCCGGGTGCCGAGGCCCGCGCGGCGCTCGCCGCCCTGCCCGCGCTCGCCCTCTGGGGCGCGGCCGACCGCACCCTCGCCGCCCGGCACTTCCTGCCCCTGTTCGCCGAGGCGTTCCCGCGCGGCCGGGCCGTCGAACTGCCCGGCGTCGGCCACTACAGCCCCGAGGACGCCCCGGACACCGTCGCCGACCTGGTGGAGCGCTTCCTCGCCGAGACGGAGGCGGAGGTGAGGGCGGGGGCGAGGGACGCGGCGTAGGCCGACCGCCGAGCAGGGCCAGGGGCCGGCTCTCCGGCCCCGCCGACCCGCGGGCCGTCAGCCCAGCCGGCTGCGCACCACGCCGGGGCCGGACCGGGCCCGCCGGGACAGCGGCGGGCGGGACGGGCGGACGTCGGAGCGGGCCGGCTGCTCGGCCGCCTCGGCGGTCCGGCCGGCCAGCGCGGCCCGGGCGGCGGCCAGCGCCACCCGGGCGAGCAGCGGATCCTCCCGCAGGCCGGCCGCGCGCTTGGCGCTCTGGCAGGCGGTGCACCAGACCGGCGAGGCCGGCCCGTCCGGGTACACCATCTCCTCGGGCGGCAGGTAGTGCCCACCGCACTCGACGCACTCGAAGACGAACCTCATCCGACGATCACCGTCCCGGATCCGTGGCACCGACCGCAGGGCGACCAGAAGGTGTGGACGCTGGGCACCATGCTTCCTTCCTCGTCCAGTTCGACCGTTGCCTCGGTCTTCTGGGTCCCCCCGGACCCGCCGCACCCGGAACAGGACTGAACCTCGGGCATATGCCGTCCTTCCGTGGCGGAGCACCACCGTAGCGCGATTCTCCGTCAGGAAGCACCGCTCGCCGCGATCCACCACCCGTACGGGTAGCGCCGGGCCCGCCCGGAACGGGTGTCGGCCCCCCGCCTGAGCACCAGAGCGGGGGGCCGACCGTCCGAGGTTTCGAACGTCCGAGGGGCTGATCCCCCGGAGGGGCGATCGTGTGAGGAGCCGTCAGCCGCGGGCGGCCCGCAGGAACTCCCGGTTCATCGCGGCGATGCTGGGCAGCGGGATGCCCTTGGGGCAGGCGGTCGCGCACTCGCCGGTGTTGGTGCAGCCGCCGAAGCCCTCGGCGTCCATGGCCGAGACCATGTTCCGCACCCGGGCGGCCCGTTCCGGCGCGCCCTGCGGCAGCACGTTGAGGTGCACCACCTTGGCGGAGGTGAAGAGCATCGCCGAGCCGTTCGGGCAGGCCGCCACGCAGGCGCCGCAGCCGATGCACTCGGCGTGCTCGAAGGCGGTGTCGGCGACCTCCTTGGGGACGGGCGTGGCGTGCGCCTCCGGGGCGGCGCCGGTGGGGGCGGTGATGTAGCCGCCGGAGCCGATGATCCGGTCGAAGGCGGAGCGGTCCACCACCAGGTCCTTGACCACCGGGAACGCCGCCGCCCGCCACGGTTCGACGTCGATGGTGTCGCCGTCCCGGAAGTGCCGCATGTGCAGCTGGCAGGTGGTGGTGCGCTCGGGGCCGTGCGCCTGGCCGTTGATGACCATGCCGCAGGCGCCGCAGATGCCCTCGCGGCAGTCGTGGTCGAAGGCGACCGGCTGGTCGCCGCGGGTGATCAGCTCCTCGTTGAGGGTGTCCAGCATCTCCAGGAAGGACATGTCCGGGCTGATCCCGCTGACCTGGTACGTGGTCATCGAGCCGGGCGCGTCCGGGCCCGCCTGGCGCCAGATGCGCAGGGTGAGGTTCATGCGTAGCTCCGCTGGGTGGGGTGGACGTACTCGAAGTCGAGTTCCTCGCGGTGGAGGACGGGTGCCTCGCCGGTGCCGGTGAACTCCCAGGCGGCGGCGTAGGAGTACTCCTCGTCGCGGCGGGCGGCCTCGCCGTCGGGGGTCTGGCTCTCCAGGCGGAAGTGGCCGCCGCAGGACTCGGCGCGGTGCAGCGCGTCCAGGCACATCAGTTCGGCCAGTTCGAAGTAGTCGACCAGCCGGTTGGCCTTCTCCAGCGACTGGTTGAGCTCCTGCCCGGTGCCCGGCACCTTGATCCGGCGCCAGAACTCCTCGCGCAGGAGCGGGATCCGCTCCAGGGCCCGCCGCAGCCCGGCCTCGTCGCGGGCCATCCCGCACTCGTCCCAGAGCAGTTCGCCGAGCTCGCGGTGGAAGGAGTCCGGGGTGCGGTCGCCGTCCACCGCGAGGATCAGGTTGAGCCGGTCCTCGACCTCGGCCTCCACCTCGGCGAACACCGGGTGGTCGGCGGGCACGGCCGGCAGCGGGTGGCGGGCCAGGTAGTCGTTGATGGTGGGCGGCAGCACGAAGTAGCCGTCGGCGAGGCCCTGCATCAGGGCGCTGGCCCCGAGCCGGTTGGCGCCGTGGTCGGAGAAGTTGGCCTCCCCGACCGCGAACAGCCCCGGGACGGTGGTCTGCAGGTCGTAGTCGACCCAGAGCCCGCCCATCGTGTAGTGGATCGCCGGGTAGATCCGCATCGGCACCCGATACGGATCCTCGGCGGTGATCCGCTCGTACATCTCGAAGAGGTTGCCGTACTTGGCCTCGACGGCCTCCCGGCCCATCCGGCGGATCGCGTCGGCGAAGTCCAGGTAGACGCCCTGGCCGCCGGGGCCGACGCCGCGGCCCTCGTCGCAGACGTTCTTGGCGGCCCGGGAGGCGATGTCGCGCGGCACCAGGTTGCCGAAGGACGGGTAGATCCGCTCCAGGTAGTAGTCCCGTTCCTCCTCCGGGATCTGCCCGGGCGGCCGGTCGTCGCCCCGCGCCTTGGGGACCCAGATCCGGCCGTCGTTGCGCAGCGACTCGCTCATCAGGGTGAGCTTGGACTGGTGGTCGCCCGAGCGCGGGATGCAGGTCGGGTGGATCTGGGTGAAGCACGGGTTGGCGAAGTACGCGCCGCGCCGGTGCGCCCGCCAGACCGCGGTGGCGTTGGAGTTCTTGGCGTTGGTGGAGAGGTAGAACACGTTGCCGTAGCCGCCGCTGGCGAGCACCACGGCGTCCGCGGTGTAGGAGCGGATCTCGCCGGTGACGAGGTCGCGGGCGACGATGCCGCGGGCCCGGCCGTCGACGACCAGCAGGTCGAGCATCTCGGTGCGCGGGTGCAGTTCCACGTTCCCGGCCGCGATCTGCCGGGAGAGCGCCTGGTAGGCGCCGAGCAGCAGCTGCTGGCCGGTCTGGCCGCGGGCGTAGAAGGTCCGGGAGACCTGCACGCCGCCGAAGGACCGGGTGTCCAGCAGGCCGCCGTACTCGCGGGCGAAGGGAACGCCCTGGGCCACGCACTGGTCGATGATCTCCACCGACACCTGGGCCAGCCGGTGCACGTTGGACTCGCGGGCGCGGAAGTCGCCGCCCTTGACGGTGTCGTAGAACAGCCGGCGGATCGAGTCGCCGTCGTTGCGGTAGTTCTTGGCCGCGTTGATGCCGCCCTGGGCGGCGATCGAGTGGGCCCGCCGGGGGGAGTCCTGGAAGCAGAACTGGACGACGTGGTAGCCCTGTTCGGCCAGGGTGGCGCCGGCCGCGCCGCCGGCCAGTCCGGTGCCGACGACGATCACGGTGTGCTTGCGCCGGTTGGCCGGGTTGACCAGCTTGGCGTCGAACCGTCGCTGGTCCCAGCGCTGTTCGATCGGCCCCTCGGGGGCCTTGGTGTCGGCGACCGGCTCGCCGAGGGTGTAGTCCAGGTAGGTCATTTCACGACTCCGGTCATCACGGCCACGGGGACGGACAGGAAGCCGGCCGTCAGCACCAGCGCCAGGCCGTTCGCGATCAGTTTGAGCGCCCGGTCGCGGCGGGCGTTGTTGGCACCGAGGGTCTGCGCGGCGCTCCAGAACCCGTGCCGGATGTGCAGGCCGACGGCCAGCATCGCGACGACGTAGAACACGTCGACGTACCAGCGGCCGAAGGAGGCCACGATGTTCTGGTACGTCTGGGCGTGGTCGGTGCCCGGGTTCACGGTCAGCGTGGTGAGGTCGAGGATGTGCCAGACGATGAACAGCGCCAGGATCACCCCGCCCCAGCGCATGGTCCTGGTCGCGTAGCTCGCGCGGCGGCGCCGGTGGGCGTACCTGCTCGGGCGGGCCGCGAGGTCGCGGCGGCTGAGCTGGTACGCGGAGACGCCGTGCAGCACGACCGCGGCGAGCAGGCCGGCCCGGGCGATCCACAGGAACCACTCGTGGCCGAGGACGGGCCGGCCGATGGTACGCAGCCAGGCCGCGTAGCCGTTGATGTCGTCCGGGCCGAAGAACACCTTGAGGTTCCCCAGCATGTGCGCGACCAGGTAGAGCAGCATGGCCAGTCCGGTGACGGCCATGACCGCCTTCTTGCCGACGGTCGACCGCCACAGGGTCGCCAGGGTGGACGGATGCCGGGCCGTCCGAGTCGCGGTTGTCATGGCTGCAACGGTAGGGACGGCTACCAGGGTGCGTCCAAGACATGATGCGGCTCGTGACGATAGGCGGTGACTATCGATGCGGCCTATCCTGGTCCTGTGCAGCTCCAGCAACTCCGCTACTTCCTGGCCGTCGCCGAGACCCGCCACTTCACCCGGGCCGCCGAGGCGGCGCACGTCGCGCAGCCGTCCCTCTCGCAACAGATCCGTTCGCTGGAAAGGGAGTTGGGCGCCGAGCTGTTCCACCGCACCCGGGGCAACATCGCGCTCACCGACGCCGGGGACGCCCTGCTGCCGCTGGCCCGGCGCATCCTCGCGGACACCGAGAGCGCCCGGCTGGCCGTGCAGGAGACGGTGCAGCTGCGCCGCGGCAGGGTCCGGCTGGGCGCGCCGCCGAGCCTGTGCACCAGCCTGGTGCCGGACGTGCTGCGGGTCTTCCGGGACCGCTACCCGGGCGTGACGCTGGTGGTCCGCGAGGGCGGCTCGCGCGACCTGGTCGGCTGGCTGGCCGCGGGGGAGCTGGACCTCGCGCTGATCATCACCCCGCCGAGCGGCGAGCAGGCGCCCGCGCCGGCGGTCACCGAACTGCTGCACGAGGAGCTGGTGCTGGTCGCGGCCGAGCGGCGGGCCCGGCGGGGCAAGGTCCGGGTGACGGAGCTCAGGGGCCGGCCGCTGGTGATGTTCCGGGAGGGCTACGACGTCCGCGAGGCGACCCTGGCGGCCTGCCGGGCGGCCGGGTTCGAGCCCGAGTTCGCGGTGGAGGGCGGTGAGATGGACGCGGTGCTGGGCTTCGTCCGGGCCGGGATCGGGCCGGCCGTCGTCCCCGGCATGGTGGCCGCCCGCTCCGGCCTCGCGGTGACGGCCTTCGCCGGGCCGGAGCTGGGCCGCACCATCGCCCTGGCGCACGGCCACGAGGTGCCGCTCACCCGCGCGGCGGAGGCGCTCCGGGAGACCCTGCTGGCGCACCTGCGGGACGCCGCCCGGGACGGTGAACTGCCGCCGGGCACCCGGCTGTTGCTGTGACGGGGCCCGGGCGCCGGCCCGGGCCCCGTCCGTCGCGCGGTCAGGCCGGCAGGACGGCCTCGATCGCGGCGACCAGCTCCTCCGACTCCGGCTCGACGCGCGGGCGCAGCCGCGCCACCACGGTGCCGTCCGGGGAGACCAGGAACTTCTCGAAGTTCCAGGAGACGTCCCCGGCCTGGCCCTCCTCGTCGGCGACCTCGGTCAGCCGGGCGTACAGCGGGTGCCGGCCGTCCCCGTTGACGTCGATCTTCTCGAACAGCGGGAAGGTCACGCCGTAGGTGGTGGAGCAGAAGGACCGGATCTCCTCGGCGCTGCCCGGCTCCTGCCCGGCGAACTGGTTGCAGGGGAAGCCCAGGACGGTGAACCCGCGCCCGGCGAAGCGCTTCTGGAGGTTCTCCAGGCCGGTGTACTGCGGGGTCAGGCCGCACTTGGAGGCGACGTTGACGATCAGCAGCGCCTTGCCCTTGTGGTCGGCCAGCGAGGTGGCCGCGCCGTCGAGGGTGCGCAGCGGGATGTCGTACAGGCTCACGGGGGTGGTCCTTTCGGGGATTCGTCGGGCCGGGCCTCTTCCGGGGCCACGGTAGCGGCCGCGACCTGATCAACCGCGGGCGGCGTGCCGGTGTTCCGGGCGCGCGGGGGCGCGGGGGCGTGCGGAGCGGCTCGTCCGCCCCTGTGCGGCCGGTGCGCGCGCCCGGCCGCGGCGTCACCGGAGCGCGTGCCCGGCCGGGTCCCGCCCGGGGGCGTTCAGCGCGTGAGCGGCCTGATGGCCGTCGGGGCGTGCTCCGGGAGGGTGGCCAACTCCTCGAACTCGTTGACCTTGTCGATGTCGGCGGCGGCCATCGAGATGTTGGTGACCCGTTCCAGGATCGCCTCGACCACGACCGGGACGCGGAACTCGGCGGCCAGCTTCTTGGCCTCCTCGAAGGCCGGCAGCAGCCCCTCCGGCTCGGTGACCCGGATCGCCTTGCAGCCCAGGCCCTCGACGACCTTGACGTGGTCCACACCGTAGGCGCCCAGCTCCGGCGCGTTGACGTTCTCGAACTCCAGCTTGACCTGGAAGTCGATGTCGAAGGCGCGCTGCGCCTGGCGGATCAGCCCCAGGTAGGAGTTGTTCACCAGCACGTGGACGTAGGGGATGCGGTGCTGGGCGCCGACGGCCAGCTCCTCGATCATGAACTGGAAGTCGTAGTCGCCGGAGAGCGCGACGACCTGACCCCCGGGGTCGGCGGTGGCCACGCCCAGCGCGGCCGGGATCGTCCAGCCGAGCGGGCCGGCCTGGCCGCAGTTGATCCAGTGCCGCGGCCGGTAGACGTGCAGCAGTTGCGCGCCGGCGATCTGGGACAGCCCGATGGTGGTGACGTAGCGGGTCTGCGGCCCGAAGGCCCGGTTCATCTCCTCGTACACGCGCTGCGGCTTGAGCGGCACGTCGTCGAAGTGGGTGCGGCGCTGGAGGCGGGCCCTGCGCTCCTGGACGGAGGCGGCCCAGGCGCCGCGGTCCCTGAGCGTGCCGGCGTCCCGCAGCTCGCGGGCGGCCTCGACGAACAGCTCCAGCGCGGCCCCGGCGTCGGAGGCGATGCCGAGGTCCGGGGCGAAGATCCGGCCGAGCTGGGTGGGCTCGATGTCGACGTGGACGAAGGTGCGGCCCGCGGTGTAGACATCGAGTCCGCCGGTGTGGCGGTTGGCCCAGCGGTTGCCGATGCCGAGGACGAAGTCGGAGGCGAGGAAGGTCTCGTTGCCGTAGCGGTGCGAGGTCTGCAGTCCGACCATGCCGGCGTTCAGCTCGTGGTCGTCCGGGACGGTGCCCCAGCCCATCAGGGTCGGGACCACGGGGACGCCGGTGAGCTCGGCGAACTCCAGCAGCAGGTCGGCGGCGTCGGCGTTGACCACCCCGCCGCCCGCCACGATCAGGGGGCGCTCGGAGCGCTGGAGCAGTGCGAGGGCCTTCTCGATCTGGGCGCGGTTGGCGGCCGGCTTGTGGACCGGCAGCGGCTGGTAGAGCTCCGGGTCGAAGTCGATCTCGGTCAGCTGGACGTCGATCGGCAGGTCGATCAGGACCGGACCGGGGCGGCCGGAGCGCATCAGGTGGAAGGCCTGCTGGAACACGCCGGGGACCTGCGCGGCCTCCAGCACGGTGGTCGCGGCCTTGGTGACGGGCCGGGCGATCGAGGCGATGTCGACGGCCTGGAAGTCCTCCTTGTGCAGCCGGGCGACGGGGGCCTGGCCGGTGACGCAGAGGATCGGGACGGAGTCGGCGATCGCCGAGTACAGGCCGGTGATCATGTCGGTGCCGGCCGGACCGGAGGTGCCGACGCAGACCCCGATGTTGCCGGCCCTGGCGCGGGTGTAGCCCTCGGCCATGTGGGAGGCGCCCTCGACGTGCCGGGCCAGGGTGTGCCGGATCCCGCCGGAGGCCTTGAGCGCGGCGTAGAACGGGTTGATGGCCGCGCCCGGCACGCCGAACGCGACCTCGACGCCTTCGAGCTTGAGGATCTCCACGGCCGCGCGGGCGGCTGTCATACGGGGCATCGGATCTCTCCTGCGTCGGCCCGCAGTGGCTCGGAGGGCTCAACTCCTGAATTCCACAATACGGAAGATGGTTTCCTTTATGTGGAATACGGTAGGGCGGGGTCCGTCGGGGCGTCAAGGGGACTTCAACAGAATGTGGAAGCCGGGCGGAGGCGTCCCCGGAGTGCCGATTCGTACGCCAGAACGGCCACCGGCCCGGTGTTCCCGAGGAAGCGGACGCTCCGCGCCGGAAAGCGCAGCCGGTGTGCAGTGCCGGTGAAGGGACGGTGTCACCGGTGGGCCCGCCCCGCAGGGCTGGGTACCGTCGGTGGCACGCCGGGCCCGTGACGTCCAACTGAGGCCGCGGCAAGGGGGGTTGGGGAGCGCCGGTCGAGCGGGGGAACTCCGCCGGTGGCCCCGTCCAGGACCAGCGCGCCCGGTCCGCCGCACCCGAGCGAGGGACGCACCCCCTGGCCGCACCGACCCGACACCCGCCGCCGCGCACGGTCCGACCGGACCCGCGGCCGTACCGCTGTCGCCGCCCCTCCGCGGTCTTCCCCCGTCCTCCTGCTCCCCGCCCTTGCAACGGCGCGCCCGCTGCGGCGGGCGCGTGGAAGGAACGCTCCCATGCGCTGCTGCACCCCTGTCCGGTCCCTGGCGGTGACCGGGTGAACCCGCCGCCCCACCGGAGCGACAGCCCGCCGGGCCGGCTCCGCAAGCACGGCCCACCGGGCCGTCCCCGCACCCCCGCCGTCCTGCGCGGCATCCCCTGGCGCCACGACCTGCCGGCCTCGCTGGTGGTGTTCCTGGTCGCACTCCCGCTGTGCGTCGGGGTGGCCGTGGCCTCCGGCGTCCCGGCCGAACTCGGGCTGGTGACCGGCATCGTCGGCGGCCTGGTGGCCGGCCTGCTGCCCGGCAGCAGCCTCCAGGTCAGCGGGCCCGCCGCCGGCCTGACCGTCCTGGTCGCCGACGCCGTCCAGCGCTTCGGCGTCGGCGCGCTCGGCCTGCTGGTGCTCGGCACCGGCCTGCTCCAGCTGGCGATGGGCGCCCTGCGGCTCGGCCGCTGGTTCCGGGCGATGTCCGCCTCCGTGGTGCACGGCATGCTGGCCGGCATCGGACTGACCCTGGTGTTCGGCCAGCTCTACGCGCTCGCCGACCGCCGCGCCCCCGCCACCGGACCGGAGAAGATCGCCGGACTGCCCGCCCTGCTGGGCGACGTGCTGACCGCGGCGGCCGCCCCGGGCGCGGTCGCCCTCGGCCTCGGCACCCTGCTGGTCCTGGTCGGCTGGAAGTACCTGCCGCAGCGGGCCGCCCGCGCCGTCCCCGCCCCGCTGGCCGCCGTCGGCCTGGCCGCGGCCGTCACCGCGGCCGCCGACCTCCCGGTGGCCCGGGTCCGGGTGGCGGGGTTGCTCGACGTGGTACACCTGCCCGACGGCGACGCGCTCACCGCCCTGGCCGGGCCCGCCGGGCTCGGCACGGTCGTCGCCTTCACCCTGATCGCCTCCGCCGAGACGCTGTTCAGCGCCGCCGCCGTCGACCGGATGCACCACGGTCCGCGCACCGACTACGACCGCGAACTCACCGCCCAGGGCGTGGGCAACACCGTCTGCGGGCTGCTCGGCGCGCTGCCGATGACCGCGGTGATCGTGCGCAGCGCGACCAACGTCCAGGCCGGTGCGCGCACCAAGGCCTCGCGGGTGCTGCACGGCGGCTGGCTGCTGCTGTTCACGGCGCTGCTGCCCGGCGCGCTCGGGTTCGTCCCGCTCACCGCGCTGGCCGCCGTGCTGGTGCACGCGGGCGCCAAGCTGGTGCCGGTGCGCCGGATCGTCGCGCTCTGCCGGGAGCACCTGGGCGAGGCCCTGGTGCTGGTGGTGACGGCGGCCGCGATCATCACCACCGACCTGTTCGAGGGAGTGCTGATCGGCGTCGGCCTGGCGGTGGCCAAGTCGGCCTGGCAGACCTCGCACCTGCAGATCGCGGTGGAGGAACGGGAGCGGCCGGACGGGCAGCCGGTGCACCGGGTGCGGCTGAGCGGCAACGCCACCTTCCTGCGGCTGCCCCGGCTGCTGGACACCCTGGAGAAGCTGCCGGAGGACCGGCCGGTGGAACTGGACTGGTCCGGGCTGCGCCACCTGGACCACGCCTGCACGGTGGCGCTGGTCTCCTGGGCCGACCAGCACCGGGCCCGCGCCAGCGCGCCGCTGGCGGTCGAACCGCCGCTGCCCGGCGCGGTCTGACGCCCGCTCGGGCCCGAGGGCTAGCCTGGTCGCCGGGGGGGGGGGGCGCGGCCCCGCGGCCCCCGGCCGGGGCCGGCGGGGGGCGCCGGCGCGGGGGGTGGGA
>NZ_JBSFWR010000155.1:0-14055 GCF_053594915.1 Kitasatospora sp. NPDC002543
GCCCCCGCCGCCCGGCCGGCGCGCCCACCCCCAACCCACCCGCCCCGGCCCGCGCGCCCCGGGGCGCCCGTCCTGGGGGTCCCCGCGGCGCACGACGCCGTCGATCGGCAGGCCGATCGGCGGGGCGCCGGCACCGTGGTCGCCGCCGGGGGCCATGGTGTGCGTGGTGGTGGTGACGGTGGCCTCGGCCGGGCCGTAGGCGTTGTGGACGGACGCGGTGACGTCGGGCCCGGGGGCCCGGCGCAGCCGGTCACCGCCGATCACCAGGTGGCGCAGCGGCAGGTCGGCGGGCCAGGGCCGGCCGAGGACGGGCTCGGCCAGCGGGGTCGGCAGGATGGACACGGTGATGCCGCTCTCGCGCCACCAGTCGCCGAGCGCGACGGTGTCCCAGCGGACCGCCTCGGGGGCGACGACCAGGGCCGCGCCGGAGGTGAGGCCGGCCCACAGCTCCTGCAGGTGCGGGTCGAAGGAGACGCCGATCAGCAGGCTGTGCCGCTCGCCGGGCCCGAGGCCGGTCAGCTCGCGGTACCACTGCAGCAGCGCGCCGAGCGCGGGCTCGGTGACGGCCACGGCCTTCGGGGTGCCGGTGGAGCCGGAGGTGAGCACGGCGTAGTGGGTGCCGGCCGGGACGCGCACCTGCTCGCCGGGGGTCAGCGCGGCCACCACCCCGGCGGTGGGCAGGTCCAGCGGCAGCCGCTCGCCGCCGGGCGGCAGCAGGTCGGGCTCCCCGACCAGGCAGGCCGGGCGCAGCTGCTCGGCGACGGCGCGCAGCCGGCGCTCACCGGGGCGCGGGCCGAGCGGCAGGTGGACGGCGCCGAGCTTGGCGGCGGCCAGGGTGACGGCGACCAGCGAGACCGAGTGGCCGAGGCAGACGCCGAGGAGGTCGCCGGGGCCGACCCGGCCGCGCAGGGTCTCGGCCACGGTGTCGGCGAGGCGGTCGAGTTCGGCGTAGCTGTGGACCTGCTCGCCGTCGATCAGGGCGGGGGCGTCGGGGGTGCGGTGCACCCAGGTGGTGAACAGGTCGAGCACCGCACCGTCCTGGTGCGGACGGCCGTAGCCGATGCTCAGGGTCTCGGCGCTCGGGGTCGCGGCGCTCAGGGTCTCGGTGGCGGGGGCTTCGGTGGCGGGGGCTTCGGTGGCGGGGGCTTCGGTCGTCGGAGCTTCGGTGCCGAGGTGTTCCATCATCATCTCCAGGAAGGTGACGTACGAAAGTGACGTGTCGTCAGTTCGGGCCGGTGGAAAGGGTGATGACCACCCCGGTCACTTGACCCCGCCGGCGAGGGCCTTGGCCTGGTCGGCGAGGACGGCGTGGCGGAAGAGGGTGCGCAGCGGCGGGCGGGCGCCGAGGTGGGGCTCCAGGTAGGCGGCGAGCTGGGCGGCGAGCAGCGAGTGGCCGCCGACCTCGAAGAAGTGCGAGTCCGCGGTGAAACGGCCGTGGCCGAGCACCTCGCGCCAGGCGGCGGCGATCAGCTGCTGGCCGGGGTCGGTGAACTCGCTCGGCGCGCTCTCCGGCGCCACGGGAACGTCCGGGGTCTCGGCCGCCAGCCGGGCCAGGGCGGCACGGTCGGGCTTGCCGCCGGGCAGGGTCGGCATCGCGGCGACGGCCGTCCAGCTCGCCGGGACGAGCCCGCCGGGCAGCCGGCGGGCGAGCGCCTCGTGCAGGGCGGCCTGGTCGGGGCGCTCGGCGCCCTCCAGGAAGCCGACCAGCCGGGGGCCGTTCTGCGGGTCGGTGTGCAGCAGCACCGCGCAGGAGCGGCCGCCGAGTTCGGCGGAGGCGGCGGCCTCGATCTCCTCCAGCTCGATCCGGTGGCCGCGCAGCTTGACCTGGTTGTCGGCACGGCCGAGGAAGCGCAGCCGCCCGTCCAGGTCCCGGTAGCCGCGGTCGCCGGTGCGGTAGACCCGGGCGCCGCCGAGCTCGGGGACGGTCACGAACCGGGCCGCGGTGGGCTCCGGCAGCCCCAGGTAGCCCTCGGCCAGCAGCGGTCCGCCGACGGCGAGTTCGCCGACGCAGCCGGGGGCGAGCGGGCGCAGCGTGTCGTCCAGGACGTGGATGCGCACGCCGTCGAGTTCGGCGCCGAGCGGGATCTCGCCGTCCTCGGCCACGTCGTCGGCGGTGATCCCGTACACGGTGGAGGTGACGGTGGCCTCGGTGACGCCGTAGGCGTTCAGCACGGTGGTGGCCTCGGTCAGGCCGGCCAGCGCCCGGGCGGGCAGCCGCTCGCCGCCGAGCACCAGCAGCCGGGGCGTCCAGCGGCCGTCGCGCAGCGCCTCGCGCAGGTCCTCGCGCACGGCGAGGAGGTAGCTGGTCGGCAGGTTGGCGACGGTGACGCCGCGGGCGGCCAGCACGGCGACCAGCTCGGGCCCGGTGGGCACCTCGCGCTGCGGCGCGACGAGGGCGGCGCCGGCCGCGAGGGCGGGCAGCACCTCCTCCAGGGCCACGTCGAAGGACGGCCTGGCGAACAGCAGCACCCGGTCGGCGGGGGTCAGGCCGTAGCGGTCGGCGATCGCGGTGACGTATCCGGCCAGGGCCTCGCGGCCGACCAGCACGGGCTTGGGCACGCCGGTGGACCCGGAGGTGTGGATCACGTAGGCGGCGCCGTCCAGCACGGCGGCGGGCTCGGCCTTCGGGAAGGCGGGGCCGTCCAGCAGCGCCGGGGTGACGCCCTCGGCGGGCAGCGCCGAGGCGCTCTGCCGGGTGGCGAGGACCAGCGCCGGGCTCAGCCGCTCCAGCAGCAGTCCGAGGCGGGCGGCCGGGTCCTCGGTGGACAGCGGAGCGTACACGGCGCCGTACCGCAGACAGGCGAGCAGGGCGACCACGCTGTCGGCGCCGCGCGGCAGCACGGCGGCCACCGGCTGGCCGGGGACGACTCCGGCGTCACGCAGCCGGTCGACCAACTCACCGACCCGGCGGTCGAGTTCGCCGTAGCTGATCCGCTCGCTCCCGGCCAGCAGGGCGAGCGCGTCCGGGGCGTGGGCGGCGGCCGGGTCGAGGGTGGCCGGGGCGACCGGGGTGGCCCGCTCGGCCTCGGGGGCGGGCGCCAGGTCGGCGATCGGCGTCTGCGGGCGGTCCAGGTAGCAGCGCAGCAGCTCCAGCAGCCGCTCGGACAGCAGCACCGCCTCGGACTCGCCGAACAGGTCGGCGTCGTAGTCCCAGACCAGGGTCATCCCGGCGGCGCCGTGCTTCTCGCCGACCACCCGGCGGTCGTCGGGCAGCAGCACCAGGTCGAGGTCGAAGCGGGTCGTGCCGGTGTTGAAGCCCTCGTACAGCGAGACCTCCAGCCCGGGCGCCTGGACGTCGGGCAGCGCGGCGTCGTGCGCGCTGAACATCACGTTGAACAGCGGGTTGTCGGCGCCGGTGGTGTGCAGTCCGAGCCGGCGGGTCAGCTCCTGGACCGGCAGGTCCTGGTAGGGCAGCGCGCGCAGCAGGACGTCGGTCACCTCGTCCACGGCCTCGGTGCCGGGGGCGGTCGGGTCGAGCCGCAGGCGCAGCGGGACGGTGTTGACGAACATGCCGACGGTGCCCTCGAAGCCCTCCGGGCGGTTGCCGACGGCGGTACCGACCACCAGCTCGCGGTGGCCGCTGTGCCGGCGCAGCAGTTCGGCGAGCAGGGCGAGCAGGGTGCTGAACGGGGTGTGGCCGTCCGCCTTGCTGCGCTCGCGCAGCCGCTCGGCCAGGTCGGCGCCGATCGACTGGCGCAACTGGCCGCCGCGGTGGCGCCGTTCGACACCCGGCCGGGCCAGGCCGGGCAGGGTGACCTCGCGCGGCGCGCCGGTCAGCTCCTTGGCCCAGAAGTCGAGTGCGCGCTCCCGGGGGACGTCGGCGGCGGTACGGGCGTGCTCCTCGTACGAGGGGGCGGTGGGCAGCCGGTACGGCTCGCCGAGGACGGTGGCCCGGTAGACGGTGAACAGGTCGCGCAGCAGGATCGCGAAGGAGTGGCCGTCGTGGACGAGGTGGTGCTCGACGTGGATCAGCCGGTGGTGCTCCTCGCCGAGCCGCACCAGGTGCCAGCGCAGCACCGGCGCCCGGCCGGTGTCCAGCGGCTCCTCGGCCTCGGCGGCGAGCAGCCGGCGAAAGGTGGCCTCCGGGTCCTGCTCGGCGGTGAAGTCGCTGTGGCGCAGCTCCGGTTCGCAGTGCTCGGCGACCCGCTGGCCGGGCAGGCCTTCCGACCGGGGCACCAACTCCAGGCGCAGGCCGGGGTGGTGGGCCAGGACGGCGGCCAGGCCGGTGTGCAGCGCGTCCCGGTCGAGGGTTCCCCACAGGTCGAGGACGGCCGTGAAGTTGTAGGCGCGGCTGCCCGGCAGCATCTGCTCGTGCAGCCAGACGATCTCCTGGGACGGAGAGAGTGCGAACATCGTCGATTCCCTTGTGTGGTGGGCTTGTCGGCACTGCGGTGGCCGGACGTGGGCGTGGGGTGTTCCCGCACCGGCCGGTGGGCCGGGCCGCACCGGGGTGAGGTGCGGCCCGGAGTCAGGGGGTCCCGTCCGGCGGCGTGTCGGACGCGGGCGGACGGGCGTGGTGGATCCGTGGTGGATCCGTGGTGGATCCGTGGTGGACGCGGTGCCCGAGGTCTGGGTCCGCGGGTCGGGGCGCACGGGCGCGGGCGGGCGAAGGCGGCGTGCGGCATGCGGGTTCGGGCGCGCCGGGTGGCCGCGCGCCGGTGGGCGCCCACCGGTGGGCCCGCCGGATGCCGCCCCCGGCGGCGGAGCGCGCCCGGGCGGGCGCGTTCAGCCCTGCGGGACCGGGCTCGGCCGGGCGTGCAGGTGGTGCCCCAGCACGGCGAGCAGGTCACCGAAGGCCGCGTGGGCATCGGCCTCGGTGAACCGGTCGCGGTCCCAGGCCAGTCGGATCAGCAGGTCGTCGCCGTGCGAGGCGGAGACCGCCATCGGTGCGGCGATCGGGCGCCCGTCCAGGTGGGTCTCCCGGCCGGGGACCCCGCCGAGCACCAGCGGCGGGCGGCGGTGCAGGTCCTCCAGGGTGAGCAGGCCGTCCAGGGCTCCCGACCACGGGGCCCCGGCGGTGCGGGCGGCCCGGACCACCTCGTCGAAGGGGGTGCCGGCCTGGTCCAGGTCGTCCCACCAGGCGTCCGCGAGCGCGTCCAGGTCCGCGGCCGGCCCCGGATCGGCGGGGTGCACCAGGGTGTTGAGGAAGCAGCCGAGCGCGGCGGGCGCGCCGGCCGGGCGGCCGCCCCACGGGTAGCCGAGCGCGAGCCGCCCTCCCCCGGTCTCCGGCCGGTCGGTGCCCGGGGCCCCGTGGAGCCGGTGCAGAGCGGAGCCGGTCGCGTCCAGCAGGGCCGGGAAGACGGCGCCGCGGGCGGCGCCCTCGGCGGCGGGCAGCCGTTCGACGAGCATGCCGGTGGACGTGGCCGGGCCGCCGTTCGCCCCGGTCACGGCGCCCAGCCGGCGGCCCCAGTGGGCCTGGGCCGCGGGGCCGCCGGCCGCGTCCTCGGCGGCGAGCTGCAGTTCGACGGCGTGCCGGTAGTCGGCCAGCGCCCGGGGAGCGGGCCCGTCCTCCGGCCGCTCGTCCTGCTCGTACGCCGCGCTGAGCTCGGCGGTGAGCACGCCGAGCGACTGCTCGTCGCAGGCGGCGTGGTCCAGGGCGACGGCGAGCAGTTCCTCGTCCCCGTCCTGGTCGGCGGCCAGCAGCAGGCGCAGCGCCGGTCCGTCCGCCGGCCAGTCCAGCAGGGCGTCGAGCAGCGCCGCGCGGACGGTGCCGCCGGGGGCGACGGCGATCCGGGCGGCCTCGGCGGAGGGGCCGCCGGCGCGCAGCACGGGTGTGCCGCGCACGGTCGTGAACCCGCCGCACAGCGCCGGGTGGTGGGCGGCGACCGCGGTGGCGGCGCGGGCCAGCCGGTCCAGGTCGAGGGTGCCGCGGGGGAAGGCGAAGAACATCGGGACGACGTCGCTGCGGCTCTGCGGCGTGAGCCGGCGGGTGATCAGGAACCGCCGCTGGGCGCCGGTCAGCGGGAGCAGCTCCACCGGGGATTCGGCGGCGGCTGATCGGTACCGGGCGAGGTAGGCGGCGGTGATGCTGGCGTGCACGGGAACGGTCTCCGGTTTCCGGTCGCGGCTCGGGTCGGGGATCGGTCGGGGATCGGTCGAGGGCTCGGCCGGGTGGACCGGCCGGGGTTCTGCCCGGGACCGGGTGGCCCGGGGCAGGAGAGTCGGAAGGGTCAGGGAGGTCGGACCAGGCCAGGGATGGTCGGGCCGGGTCGGGCCGGGGAGGTCAGGAGGAGCCGGGGCGCACGGCGCTCCCCTCCTCGACGGCCTCGACGGCCTCGGTGGCGTCCGCGTCTCCGGCGGCCTCCGCGCCTCCAGCCGGCCCGGACGGCCCGGACGGCCGGTCGGGCTCCGGCAGTTCGCGCATCCGCCGCAGCGGCGAGAGCAGCAGCGGCAGGGGCACCAGCAGGAAGCCGGCGGCGCAGAGCCAGAGCGCGGCGCGCGGCCCGGCCGCGTCGGCGACCACACCGCCGACCAGGGCGCCGATCGGCAGGGTGCCCCACACCAGGAAGCGCATGGTGGCGTTCATCCGGCCGAGCAGCTCCGGCGGGCAGAGGCTCTGCCGGAAGCTCACCTGGGCGACGTTGTACGCCACCGCACCGAACAGCACCACCCCGGAGGCCAGGCCGAACAGCACCACGCCCGCGCCGCCCCCGGACAGCGGCCACAGCACCGCGAACGGGGCCGTCACCACCGTGGAGACCCAGATCAGCCGGGCCTGTCCGATCCACCGGGCGAGCTGCCCGGCGCACAGCGCGCCGGCCAGTCCGCCGACGGCGGAGACCGAGAGCAGGATGCCGATGGCGCCCGGCGACAGGTCGAGCACCCGCACCCAGAACACCGTCTGGACGGCGGTCAGTACGGCGGAGAACAGGTTGGACGTGGCGGTGGCGGTGGCGATCGCCCGCAGCAGCGGGTGGCCGAGCACGAACCGCACGCCCTCCCCGACCTCGGCGCGCAGGGAGCGCCCCGGGTCGGGTTCCGGCCGCTGCTCCTCGACCTTGATCCGGACGAGCAGCAGCGCGGAGGCGAGGTAGCCGCAGGCGTCGGCCACGATGGCGAGCGGCGCCCCGAGCAGCTGGACCAGTCCGCCGCCGAGGCCCGGCCCGGCGATCTGCGCCGAGGAGCGGACCGTCTCCAGTGCCCCGTTGCCGCCGACCAGTTGCTCGCGCGGCAGGACGGCGGGCAGGAAGGACTGGTGGGCGACGTCGAAGAACACCGTGGCGACCCCGGTGACCAGGGCGACCACGTAGAGCTGCGGCATGGTCAGCACCCCGAACGCGGCGGCCGGCGGGATCGACCCCACGGCCACGCAGCGCACCAGGTCCGCCCTGATCAGCACCGGAAGCTTGCGCATCCGGTCCAGCCAGGCGCCCGCCGGGAGCCCGACGAGCAGGAAGGCGGCGGTCTCGGCGGCGGTCAGCAGGCCGACCTCGAAGGATGTGGCGTCGAGCACCATCACTGCCACCAGAGGAAGGGCGACCAGGGTGACCTGACTGCCCGTCTGGGCCGCCGCGGCTCCGGTCAACAGGAGCCGGAAATCGCGGTGGCCGAGCAGACGGGCCTGGCGGGAGCTGGGCTTCTCGTTCATCGGTGCGACTCTCGGTCACCTCTTCGACACGGGGCAAGCACCGGGTTCGTTTCCGGACGGACCGCAGGTCGGCCGAATCCCGCCACCCGCCCGTCCCGCGCTGACGCGCTCCTGACGACGGCTCCCCGCCCCGGCGCGCCGCGCGCGGTGCCCGTCGACCAGGGAGGTGCTGGCCGACGAACCCCTCGGGCACCGTCCGCCCCACGGGTCCATTTCCTTGTCCGGAATGCGGACGCCACCTTTCCGGCCACCGGACGACGGCCCTCAACTTGGCCTGATTCCATGGAGTAGGGCCTGACCGTCACCTCATCGTGATACCG
Source organism: Kitasatospora sp. NPDC002543 (assembly GCF_053594915.1). NCBI lineage: Bacteria > Bacillati > Actinomycetota > Actinomycetes > Kitasatosporales > Streptomycetaceae > Kitasatospora > Kitasatospora sp. NPDC002543. Next base: position 7,909 of record NZ_JBSFWR010000155.1, read on the forward strand.
GCGTGACCGAAGCGAGCCGTGGAAGGGGATCGACGTACCGCCGCGCGCCGCCCGTGCGGCCCCGGTCGGCGCGCTGCGGGCGTCGTCCGGCTCGGCACGGTCGGCCGAAGGAGAACCGAACGCCTACGCCCCCGCCCGGCGGGTGATCGCCAGCACCGCCATGTCGTCGTCCCGGGGCCCGCCGGTCCACCGCTCGACATCCGCCACCAGCGCGTCCAGCACCTCCCCCGGCCCGGCGAACGGTCCCAGCGGGGCCAGTCCGAGCACCGGGTCGTAGAACTCCCCCGCCGCGTCGCGGGCCTCGGTCACCCCGTCGGTCACCAGCAGCAGCGTGCACCCAGCCGGAAACGGCCGGTCCTCCTGCGCCGGCCGCGCCACGCCCAGCCCGCCCATCCCCAGCGGCAGCCCCGGGTCCGCCGCGTCCAGCCTGCGCACCGGTGGCGCGCCCCCGCCCGGCGGATACGGGCCGAGCAGGTACGGGCCCGGGTGCCCGCAGTCGAGCGTGCGCACACTCTCCTCCCCCGGCGGGAACTCCACCAGCAGCGCGGTGATGAACCCCTCCAGGCGCAGTTCCTCGCTCATCAGCTCGCTCTCCCGCAGCAGCGAGTCCTCCAGCGCGTCCGCGAGCCCGGCGAGGTCCGGCAGCCGGTGGGAGTCCTCCCGGAAGGCGCCCAGCAGCACCGAGACCGCCCCGACGGCGTGCAGCCCCTTGCCCCGTACGTCGGCGATCAGCCCGCGCACGCCGTACGGGGTGGTCTGCAGCGCGTACGCGTCCCCGCCGATCAGCGCCTCGTCCTGGGCGGCCCGGTAACAGGCCGCGACCGACAGCCGCCCCACCCTCGCGGGCGGCTCCGGCAGCACCGCCCGCTGCGCCGCCTCCGCCACCGACCGCACCCGCTCCAGCCGCCGCCCGTGCCGGGCCACCACGCGGTTCACCGCGACCCCGAGCAGCGCCGCGAACACCGTGTTCGCCAGCTCCAGGTATCCGGCGCCGGTCCCGATCGACCCGTCCCGGGTGGACAGCACCAGGATCCCGAGCACGACGGCCACCCCGACCGCGACGGTGTCCCGCAGCGCCAGCAGCGCACCCGCCAGCACGGCGGCGGCCGCCAGCATCGGATCGCCCCAGTAGTCGGTCGGATCCAGCGCGTTCCACACCAGCCCGCCGGCCGCCAGCAACCACGGCGCGACCCGCACGTACGGCGGCCACTGCACGGACCTCGGGGCCATCGGCGACCTGGCTTCCGTCTCACCACCATCCGGAAGGACTTCTTCCGATCGTAGCCACCGACCCCCGGAGCCCGCACGGCGGCCGAGCACCCGGCCGAGGTGCGGGCCGGCTCACCCCCCGACGGTGAACCGCCCCGCGCCGGGCCCCGTCAGCAGCCCCTGCGGGATCCGGCGCCCGTAGGCCACCAGCAGCAGGTGCTCCGCCCGTCCCTCCACGGTGGCCTGCCCCTCGCCGTACGACCAGGCGGTGTCCGTCGCCATCAGCCGGAGGCCGTCCAGCTCGGCCCCGAAGAAGCGCAGACCGCGCGGGGTGAGGGCGGTCAGCAGGGCGCGCACCCTGGGCAGCGGGAGCCGGGCGGGCAAGCCGAGCGCCACGGTGACGTCGAGACCGTGGACGGCGTCGTGGGCGAGGGCCGCGATCCGGCCACCGACGGGCGGGCGCCAGGGGTGGTCGGCGTGGTCGGCCAGGGCGGCGACGAGTTCGCGCTCGCCCATGGCGGCGGCGTCGCGGCGGGCGATCCGGTCGGCCATGCGGTGGACGTTGCCGCCGGAGCGGGCCAGTTCGAGGACGGTGCGCGCCGTCGAGTGCCGGAAGCCGGTGCTCATGTGCGCGGCCACCTCACGTACCCGCCAACCCCCGCACAGCGAAGGCGAGGTCCACTGCTCCGGAGTGAGGGAGGCGAACACCCCGGCGAGTTCACGGCGCTCGGCCGCGATCTGCTCGCGGATCCAGTGGATCCGCTCGGTGTCCCGGCCCTGCCCGGTGTGCTGGTCCTGCCCGGTGTGGCGGTCCTGCCCGGTGTGCTGGTCCTGCGGCGCGGTTTCCATGCGTCCAGCCTGCGGCCGGAACCGTACGCCCGTCCAAGGCCGGGAAGTTCTGACACCTATGATCGGGAGTTATGGAACTGCGGCAGCTCCGGTACTTCGTCACCGTCGCCCAGCAGGGCAGCTTCACCCGGGCCGCACGGCTGCTGCACCTGACCCAGCCCGGGGTGAGCTCCCAGATCCGGCAGCTGGAGCGGGAGCTGGGCCACCGGCTGCTCGACCGATCGGGCCGCACCGTACGGCTCACGCCCGCCGGTGAGGCGGTGCTGCCGCACGCCCGGGCCGCGCTCGCCTCCGCGGCCGCGGTCCGCAGCACGGCCCAGGAGTTCGGCGGGCTGCGGCGCGGGCACGTGCGGCTGGGCATGGTCGCCGGGGCGGCCCTGACTCCGCCGTCCGCGCTGGGGACCTTCCCCGGGCTCGCCACGACCCTCGCGGCGTTCCGCCAGGAGCACCCCTGCGTCGACTTCTCGCTCACCGAGGACACCACCGCACGGATGCTCTCCGCCCTGCGCGACGGCCGGCTGGACCTCGCCGTCCTCGGCCTGCCCACCCCGGCGAGCGGACGGGAGGGGGACGACGGCTGGTCGTCGCTGGCCGGGCTCGCGCTGCACACGGTGCTGGAGGTTCCGCTGGTCGCGGCCTGCGCGGTGGACCACCCGCTCGCGGAAGGCGCGGGCACGGACTCGGGCGTGGGGACGGGCGCGGGCCCTTCCGGCGGCTCCGGCGACACCACCCCCGACCCCGACCCCGACCCCGACCCCGACCCCGACCGGAGCGCTCTCCCACCCGTCGCTCTCCCACCCGGCGCCCTTCCGGTCTCACCACTTCCGGTCTCACCACTTCCGGTCTCGCCCCTTCCGGTCTCGGCGCTCCCGGTCTCCGCGCTCGCCGGGCACCCGCTGGTGAGCACCCCGCGCGGCACCGGCCTGCGCACCGCGCTGGAGCGCGCCCTGACCGAGGCCGGTGTCGAACCGGCGGTCGGTGTCGAGGCCGCCGCCCCACCGCAGTTGGCCGAGCTCGCCGCGCACGGTCTGGGTGTCGCCGTACTGCCGGACCCGGGCCCGCTGCCCGGCCTGCGCGTGCGCCCGCTCGTCGGCCCCGTCCCCCGGGTCCGGATCGCGCTCGCCTGGCCGACCGGGCAGCCCTGCACTGCGCCGACCGCCGCCCTGGTGGCCCACCTGCGGCAGGCCTACCCCGGGCCGTCGGCCGCTCAGGCTCCGGCCGGCACCGCCGCGCCGTCGGCGATGTGCAGCAGCCCGGCCGCACCGTCGAGGACCTCCCGGTCGAGCGGGAAGTAGCCCTGCCGCGGACCGGTGTCGGTACGCACCCGGCTGTCGGCCGGCAGCCCGGTGTCCGTCAACTCCCATACCGCGGTGCGCTCCTGCAGGTGGGCCTCGTACGTGCCCGGCGCCGGTTCGGCCAGCCCGATCGCCGCGCTGCGCCCCAGGCTCCCGGCGACGAAGGCGTACCGGTCACCCAGCAGCGAGTCCAGGATCCGGCCGGCGCCGGTCCACCGGCAGTCCAGCTCGCCCAGCGCCCAGGCGCTCGGGTTCCGTTGCAGGTGCAGGTTGTGGGAGAAGACCAGGGTCGGTCCGCGCCGGGCCTCGATCGCGCGGATGTCGAGCAGGTTCTGCGCCATCAGCGCGTCCCGCACCCCGGACAGGGCGCCGATCCGTTCGCTCGGGGTGAGCCCGCGGACCGCCGCCCGGGCGTGGTAGCGCAGCAGGCCGATCCCCGCGGTCAGCCGGGCCCGGGTCTCGAACCACGCGGCGGGCGAGGTCGCGGCGATCAGTTCCGGTGCCCGCATGTGGAGTTGGAGGAGGAGGTCGTCGGCGAGGCAGCGCAGCCGCACGGCTCCGGCGGAGTCGCCCGGCGACTGCTCCGGGTCCAGCACCGCCTCCGTGCGGCTCCACCGCTCGTCCTCGCCCGCCACCGCGGCGATGTCGAGGTCCGACCGCAGGTAGTCACGGGCGTGTTCGAGGTAGCGGCGCGGGCTGGGGGCCATGGTGGTCTCGGTCGGCAGGTCGAAGCCGTGACAGGCCAGTCGCTCGCCGGGCGGCCGCTCCCGGTTGAACTCCCGCATCCAGGCGACGAGTCGGCGGTTGGGATCGAGTTCCCCGAAGCCGTGGGTGAAGCCGTCCCGCATCACCGGATCGAGGGTGCCGACACCTTCCCGGACGTAGGCGTCCACCGCGAACGCGGCCACCCGGTCGGTCTCCAGGGCGATCGACCGGAAGCCCCGGTCGACCAGCCGGGCGAACAGCTCGTTGCGGACCCACCCGAAGGCCGGCTCCTGGTGCGTCGGCTCGCCGAGGCCCAGAAGCTCGCACGCCGGGGTGACGAAGTCATGCATGTCCTGGTTCATGGACCTCAAGCGTATCCTTGAAGGAACGGTTGAGACTTCGCCCACCGGCAAGGCCCTGCCGCCGCCGAAAGCCTCAAACAGCCCCTGGACGACCGGATCGGTTTCCGAAGGCTCTCCCCCGGACCGGAACGGGAGACGACCACCATGCGACCCGCCGACCTCGCACGCGAGCACGGCATCTCGACCCAGGCGATCCGCAACTACGAGCGCGACGGCTGCCTCCCGGCCGCCGAGCGCACCCCCACCGGGTACCGGATCTACACCGGGCTGCACGCGGCCGCCCTGCGCGCCTTCCTCGCCCTCGTCCCGGCCTTCGGACGCGCGACCGCCGGCGCGGTCATGACGGCCGTCCACGCCGACCGGCTCGACGACGCGCTCACCGAACTCGACCGCGGACACGCCCAGTTGCTGCGCGACCGGGAGACCCTCGCCACCGTCCGCGAGGCCGTCGGCCACCTCACCGGAGGCACCGCGGCCGGAACCGGCCTGCCCGCCCCGCCCGGGCCCCGCTCCGTCGGCGAGGTCGCGCACCGGCTCGGCGTCACCCCCGCGACCCTGCGGGCCTGGGAGGCCGCCGGAATCATCACGCCCGGCCGGGACCGCACCACCGGCCACCGCCGCTACCTCCCGGCCGACGTCCGCGACGCCGAACTCGCCCACCTGCTCCGCCGGGGCGGCTACCTGCTGGACCACATCGCCACCGTGCTGCGGCAGATCCGCGCGGCGGGCGGCACCGGCGAGCCGGCCGCCGCCCTCGACGGCTGGCAGCAGCGGCTCACCGCACGCGGCCTGGCGATGCTCACCGCCTCGGCCCGGCTCGACGACTACCTGACGCTGCGCTCCGAACCGCCCCGGCGGGCCTGATCCCGGCGCCCGAACCTCCTCGACGCGCTTGACCTCAAGGCCACTCGAGGTCCCAGAGTGGCCCGCATGGACACCGGAACCGCGACCCACGATCCCGCCGACGTCGCCGCCATCGAACAGGTGGTGGCCGCCGTCGAGCACGCCCAGCGCACCAAGGACCCCGACGCCTTCCTCGCCCTGTTCCACCCCGAGGCGCTCTGGACCACCGCCCACGGCAAGGTCCTCCTCGGCCTGGACGCCATCGCCGAGTTCACCCGCGCCGTCCTGCCCGCCGCGACCTGGGACGGCGAGGTCACGTACGAACCCGTGCACATCCGCTTCCTCCGGCCCGACGTGGCCGCCGTCAAGGTCCGCCAGGTCTACGGCCCCGCGGGCGGCGGGTCGACGGACGATGGGGCGACGGACGGCGGCCCGGCGGACGGCGGGTCGCAGGGAACGCCGCTGTACGTCATGACCAGGCAGGACGACGGGCGGTGGCTGCTGCACGCCTGCCAGAACACCGGCGTGCTCGCCGAGTAGGCCCGCCGTACGCCGTCCGTCGCCCCGCCGCCCGGCAGGGCCGCCGCGTCCGCCCCGCCGCCCGGTCGTGCCGGGCGGCCCGTCACCGCCGCGGGCCGGGTTCAGACCCGGGTGAGACGGGTGACGCGGGCGGCGGTCCCGTCCGCGAGCGCGCCCGGCGGCTCCTGGTCCGGGCGCTCGGGGGCGGCGAGCAGGATGGAGCGCTGCAGCCTTCGCAGCGCCGCGGACGGCTCCATGCCCAACTCCCGTACCAGGGTGTTCCGCAGGCGCTGGTACGCCTCCAGCGCCTCGCCCCGGCGGCCGGAGCGGTGCAGCGCGATCATGTACTGGCCGTGCAGGCTCTC
>NZ_JBSFWR010000156.1:0-13282 GCF_053594915.1 Kitasatospora sp. NPDC002543
GGTGCGGCGGCCTCGTCGTGTCTCCCGGCAACCTCACCGCGTCACCCGGCAGCCCCGGTGCGTCACCCGCGGCCCCGGTCGCGGACCTCACCCGCGCGGACCCGGCCGTGGCGGGAGCGGCAGCGGGACGGCCGGCAGGCCGTCGATGCTGGTGCCGACCAGCGGCTTGCGTTCGCAGTAGGCGCCGAACTCCTCCTCGTCCTTGCGGTCGAAGTACCGGGCGTGCAGGTCGCGGTCGGCCCGGTAGTCCATGAAGGGCACCGCGTACCCGCAGGAGTCACTCACCCGCTCGGCCCGGACGAGCACGATCGCCCGCAGACCGGAGCCGTCGGCGGACGGCTCGAAGCGGCCGAGCAGTTCCGCGAAGCGCGGATCGTCCCGGAAGACCGGCTCACCGCGCCCGTGCACCCGCACCACGGTCGGCGGGCCCTCGAAGGCGCACCACATCAGCGTGATCCGGCCGTTCTCCCGCAGGTGGGCGACGGTCTCGGCCTGCGAGCCGCCGAAGTCCAGGTAGGCGAGGGTGAGTTCGTCGATCACCACGAGCGTCCCGGCGCGGCCCTTGGGCGAGAGGTTGACGTGCCCGTCGGCGGCCAGCGGGGCGGTGGCCACGAAGTAGACCGGCTGGCTCTCGATGAAGGCGCGCAGCCGGCCGTCGATGGATTCGTACTGCTTTCCCATGGGCGTCAGTCTGCCCCCCGCCCCGGCCCGCGGGAAAGGACGATCCACCCGCTGGGACGCACCGGTGCCCCGCCCGTACGGCTCGAACGGCCCGGCCGGTACGGAGGGGCCGGCCGGCCGGCGGAACGAGGGGGCGGGGCACGGGCACGCGGGGCGCCGGCCGGTCAGTGCTTCATGTAGACGCTGTCCATGAACTCGATGATCTGCTGGTCCGTCAGCCGCTGGCCGTCACGGTGGCCCATCGCCAGGTCGGCCTCGCTGATCATGCCCACCAGCCGGTCCCCGTCGATCACCGGGATGCGCCGGATCTGGTGCTGCTCCATCTTGCGCAGCACCGCCTCCATGCTGTCCTCGGCGCGCACGCAGTGCAGGTGGCCGCCGAGTTCCATGGCCGTCATGGTGGCCGGGTCCTTGCCCTCCGCGATACATCGCAGCACGATGTCGCGGTCGGTGATGATGCCCTTGAGCTTCTGGTCGTCGCCGCAGATCGGCAGCGCGCCCACGTTCTTGTCGCGCATCATCCGCGCGGCCTCGGCCAGCGTCTGGTGGGCGCCGATGCACTGGGCGCCGGTGTGCATGATGTCTCGGGCAGTGGTCACGGGGACTCCTTCGTCGGTGGTTCCCCCCGCTGGTCCCCCCACGTCCCCCCGGCGGTGTTCCCGGGCTCCCGCCGTCGGAGCGGGAGCGGTGTGACCGCGCCCTCACCATAAGCAGCCCCGCCCCCGCCCGCGACCCCGGCCCGGCCCGGAAGGCCGGGACCGCGGGTGCGGCCGCACAGTGGAGGGCGGAGGCCGCCCGGCCGGGGCAGACTTGGCTGCGGGGCCACCCCGCCGGAGGCCCCGGAGACCGGACACCCGGGAGACCGCCGGACACCCGGGAGACCGGCGGACTCCCCGGAAGCCTCGGACGCCTCGGACACTTCGGAGGCCGACCGTGCCGCAGATGACGGTGGACGGGCGCACCCTCGCCCTCTCCCACCTCGACAAGGTCTACTACCCGCGCACCGGCACCCCCAAGGGCGAGGTGCTGCGCTACTACGCCGCCGTGCACACCGCGCTGCTCCCGCACCTGCGCGACCGCCCGGTCTCCTTCCTGCGCTGCCCGGACGGCGTCGAGGCGGAGGTGTTCGTCGCCAAGAACCCGCCGCCCGGCATCCCGGACTGGGTGCGCACGGTCGAGGTGCCGAGCAACACCGGGGAGCTGCGCCAGGTGGTGCTGGAGGACGGCGCGGCACTGCTGGCGGTCGCCAACCTGGGCTGCCTGGAACTGCACGTCCCGCAGTGGCACGCGGCCGCCCCCGCCCTCGCCGACCGGCTGGTGCTGGACCTCGACCCCGGCGAGGGCGCCGACGTGCTCACCTGCCGCACGGTGGCGCTGCTGCTGCGCGAGCGGCTGGCCGCGGACGGCCTGGCCGCCTGGGTGAAGACCTCCGGATCCAAGGGCCTGCACCTGCTGGTCCCGATCGAGCCCACGCCGAGCGCCCGGGTCTCCGCCTATGCGAAGGCCCTGGCGGCCGCCCTGGAGGCCGAGCACCCGGAGCTGGTGGTGCACACCATGGCCAAGGCCCGCCGCCGGGGCCGGGTACTGGTCGACTGGTCGCAGAACAACGCCAAGAAGACCACCGCCGCGCCGTACACCCTGCGGGCCCGGCCGCGGCCGACCGTCTCCACCCCGCTGGCCTGGGCGGAGCTGGAACGGGCCGCCGACGAGCGGGACCTGGTCTTCACCCTCGCCGAGGTGCCCGACCGGCTGGCGGCGCACGGCGACCTGCTCGCCCCGCTGCTGGAGCGGGAGCGGGCCCGGCCGCTGCCCGGTGCGCCGTCGGCGGGCGGGCCGCGACCGCCGACCGAGCCGGGCCGGGCCCGCCGGGCTCCGGAACGCGCACGCCAGGTGCTGCACCCGCCCGTCGAGGTGATGCGCCCGGCCGCCGTGACCGCCGTCCCGCCCGCCGACGGCCTGGGCGGCGGGGGCGTGCAGTACGAGCTGAAGCTGGACGGCTTCCGCTGCGTCGCCTTCGCCCGGGGCGGGGAGCCCGCGTACCTCCAGTCCCGCAGCGGGCGCGACCTCGCCCCCGAGTTCCCGCCGATCGCCGCCGCCGTCGCCCGGCTGCCGGAGGGGCTGGTGCTGGACGCCGAGCTGGTCGCCTGGCGCGGCGGCCGGTTCGCCTTCGGCGAGCTGCTGCGCACCCGCCGGGCCCGGGCCGCCGCCCCCGAGGTGGCACTCGGGCTGATCGCCTTCGACCTGCTGGCGCTGCCCGGCCGGGACGTCCGCCGACTGCCGCTCACCGACCGTCGTCGGCTGCTGCTCGCCGCCCTGGCCGACGTCCCGCCGCCGATCCAGCCGGTCATGGCCACCACGGACCGGGCGGAGGCCCTGGAGTGGATGGAGCGGCTGGCCGACACCGGGGTGGAGGGCCTGGTCTGCAAGGCCGCCGCCGCTCCCTACCGAGCCGGCGGCGCGGGCCGGGTCTGGGTCAAGTACCGGCGCGGCGACACCCTCGACGCCACCGTCCGCGCCGTCACCGGCCCGGCCGCCCACCCCCACGCGCTGGTGCTCCGGCTCGACGACGGCCGGGTGTTCCTGACCACCCCGCGGCTCACCCCGGTCCAGTCCCGCGAGGTCGCCGAGATCGCCCGCCCGCTGCTCGGCCCGCCCGCCACCGACCCCGACCACGGCCAGGTCCACCCGCTGACGTCCCCGCTCCGCGCCGAACTCACCCTCACCGGCCGCCCGCCCGTCGCCACCTTCGTCCGCCTCCGGGGCGACTGACGGCCGGAACCGAACGCCGCCCCGGCCCGCCGTGCGCTCCCCCGCCGGCGCCCCGGCCCGGAGCCGGGCGCCGCGTCGGCCCCACGCTCACCTGCGCCGTTTCGCCGTCGCGTGGGCGAACTCGGTCACGAAGGCGTCGTCGAACAGCGGCAGGTCGCCGGGCTTCCGGCTGGTGACGAGGGGGCCGGGGCCGTCGTGGCAGACGTGGACCGGCTCGTCCACCCAGTGCGCGCCCGCGTTGACCAGGTCGGTGCGCAGGCTCGGCCAGGAGGTGAGGGTGCGGCCGCGGACGGCGTCGGCCTCGATGAGCGTCCAGGCCGCGTGGCAGATCGCCGCGACCGGGCGGCCGGCGGCGCAGCAGGCGTGCACGAAGGCGACCGCCGGGCGGTCCCCCCGCAGCCGGTCGGGGTTGGCAACGCCGCCGGGGAGGACCAGCCCGTCGTAGTCCGCCGGGTCGGCGTCGGCGACCACCACGTCCACGGCGAAGGTGTCGCCCGCGGCGCGGTGGCGGACGGCCTGGACGCGGCCCGGCTCGGTGGAGAGCAGCCGCGGGGTGCCGCCGGACTCGGCGACGGCCTGCCAGGGGTCGGTCAGTTCGACCTGCTCGGCCCCGTACGGCGCGACCAGGAAGGCGATCGTCCGGCCGGTGAGCGTGGTGGACGGCCAGGGCATGGCGGGCCGGCTCAGCGCGGGTGCGGGGCGGTCAGGTCGACGACGGCCGGCGGCGGGGCGGAACTCAGCCTGGCGCGCGGGCAGTCGAGGTGGACGGCGCGATCGAGGTGGTCGAGCCGGGCGACCAGCCCGGCCGGGACGAGCACCCGGGCACCCGGCACCCAGGGCTGGGCGTCGACCAACAGGTGGTCGCCGGCGTCCTGTTCGACCCGGCCGACCGGGCCGTCGGTGGCGTGCACCTCGTACCCGACCAGGCTGAGGTCGGCGGCGGGATGGGAGCCCGGGCGGTTCTCCCACAGGTCGGTGGTCATCGCCTCATGCCTCCGGACGGTCCCAGGGCCGCCGTTCGCGGCGCTCCCGGTGCTCCCGGGCCTCCGCCGGGTCCACCGCTTCGATACCGCCGCGGGCCGTGCGACGACGGCGCAGCAGCTCGGACGCGGCGACCGCGGCCGCCACCGTGGCCGCCCAGACGACGCCGAGCGCGACCAGCACCGCGGTGGCCGGGGTCCGTACACCCACGCCGAGGCAGATCGCCGTCATCACCAGGGCGGTCAGCACCACTCCCGCCGTGAGCCTGCGCCCGACACCGCGGAGCACGCCCCGGACGCGTCCGGGCGGCTTGGCACCCATGGTGCTCAGCTTCCGGTCGAGCCGTGTGTCCTGGCGCAGATCGGACTCGATCTCCTCGAGGAGCCGCCGCTCCCATCCGCTCAACGCGGGTCCGTCCATCTCGGTCACCTCCGACACTTCGGGTGACGTGCTCGCACCCGGGCGGTTGCCCGGTACGGGCTCGCGCTAACCGTTCCGGGCGCCGCCTGTCGCCGCGCCGACGGGCCCGAACGCCCGCGGGCGGGCGAGCAGGCTGTCGTCCAGGACGCCCAACAGGGCGGCGGCGTCGCGGTGGACCTCGGCCGCGCCCGCCGCCCGCAGCTGCGGGCCGGTGTCCCGGCCGGCCGCCAGGGCGACGCAGGGCACTCCGGACCGCCGCGCCGCCCGTACCTCGCGCACGCTCCCGGCCACGGCCACGGCGTGCGAGGGCCTGCCGTCGACCAGGTCCAGCGCGGCCCGCACCGGGTCGCCCCCGGGTTCGGCGACGACCAGCGCCGGAGCGCCGGCCGGCCCGGGGCCGGTCAGCACGACCGTCCATCCCCGGGCGGCGCACTCGCGCAGCAACTCGGCACCGCCGGGCAGCGCGGGCTGCCACCAGTCGGAACCGAAGAGAGCCGCCGAGACCACCGTCATGACCACCGCTTCCGTTCGCGGGCGAGGCACCGAACGCTCCCTTCCAGGTTAGGTCGCTCTCCCGCCGAGCGCCCAGCCCGCGGACGGCGGTGCGTGGGTGCGCGGGCCGGGGCGGGGCCCGGAGTCCGGGTGTGCCGGGGCCGGGGCGGTCGGTGCTCGACGGCGGCGCCGCAGCCCGGCTCGCACGCCGTCGATCCGGCGCGCGGCCCCGGCCCGGCGCCCGGCCGGGGTGGGGCCCGTGGACGCGGCTCGTGGACGCGGTTCGTGGACGCGGTTCGTGGGGCCGGCAAGGGTTACGGAGAAAATGTGCTGGTCGTACACATCTTCCTGGCCCTAGGGTGGCGCTCCGTCACATCGATCATGTCCATCCGACCCAGTTCAGGAGCCCGTCCCCGATGCCCTCCCCCGCCGTCTACCGCTCGCCGAGAACCAGCGCCGTCGCCGCCACCGTCCTACTCGCCGTGAGCGGCGCCGAGGCCCTGGCCTCGCTCGGCACCGCCTTCCGCCTGTACGGACAGGTCGGCGACATCGCCGAGGACACCGAGCTGGTCGACCAGTCCTCGTTGATGGACACGGCCCACCTCTACGACTCCATCAGCGTGCTCCAGCTGGTGACGCTGATCGCGACGGCGGCCGCCTTCGTCACCTGGTTCCACCGGGTCCGGGTGAACGCCGAGGCCTTCGACCCGCACGGGCACCGGTTCCGGCGCGGCTGGGCGATCGGCGGCTGGGTCACCCCCGTGGTCGCTCTCTGGTTCCCCCGGCAGATCGCGGGCGACATCTGGCAGGCCAGCACCCGGCCGGACGCCTCCGGGGTGCGCCTGCCGGCCCCGCAGATCCTGATCAACCTCTGGTGGGCCGCCTTCCTGCTGTCCAACGCGCTCGACCGCCTCGGCAGCAGGTTCCTGAACTCGGCGCGGTACCCGGACAGCTACCAGCAGGCCGTCGGCTGGCTGATCGCCGCCGCCGTGACGGAGGTGGCCGGCGCGGTCCTGGCCGTCCTGCTGGTCCGCAGGCTGACCGCCATGCAGGAGGAGCTGTTCGCCGAGGCCGCCGGCCGCGCGTTCGGCGCGCAGGGCACGGCCGTCCGGGGCTGACCCGCCCCGCGGGCCGGGGGCCGCGCCTGCCGGGCGGGCCCCGGGCCCCTCAGCCCGATCGGCCCGATTGATCAGCTCGGCCCGATCGATCAGCTCGGTCCGCTCGGTCTGCTCAGTCCGCGAACGGGTCGGAGGCCAGCCGGGCGTGCAGGTGCTCGTCCACGTAGACGCCCCCGACGTAGCTGTAGGAGCCGCGCAGGGTGCCCTCGTACGGGAAGCCGGCCCTCAGCGCGACCCGGCAGGAGTCCTCGTTGCCGACGGCGTGGTAGAGCTCGATCCTGCGGGCGTCCGCGTGCTCCACCGCCCAGCGGGTGACGGCGGTGGCGGCCCGGGTGGCCAGACCCCGGCCGCGGGCGGAGGCGAGCAGCCAGTAGCCGACCATCGCCACGCCGTCGTCGCGGTTGGTCCAGCCCAGGTAGGCGTTGCCGGACAGGCGGCCGGTGGCGGCGTCGATCACGGCGAAGGGGGCCGCCGTGCCGTCGGTCCACCCGGAGTCGCAGCGCTCCAGGTAGGCCTCGGCGGCGGCGGAGTCCACCGGACCGGAGGCCTTGAGCGGGGACCAGCGGGCGACCGCCGGATCCGCCGCGGCGGCCACCAGGGCGGGCACGATGCCGCCGGGCACGTCGAGGTCGGGTCCGAACGGGCGCAGCAGGGCGTCGCCGAGGTCGAGGACGGTGCGGTGGAAGACGCGCCGGTCGGTCGTGGGATCACTGATGGTCATCCCGTCTTCCTAGTCCCCCGGCCCCGGGGCCGCCAGCGATTTTCCGGCGCCCGGGCCGCCGCCGACATCAGGCGACCGGCGACCGGCGTGTGTCGGTCACGACGGGCCGCCGGAGACCGCCGGTCGCCGGTCGGTGCGCGCGGGGCGTGGTCAGACCCGGGCCAGGTAGCCGTTCTCGACCAGCCAGAGCACGTTCAGCTTCGCCGGGCCGCCGGGCAGCAGGGCGCCGTCGAGCTGGTACTGGAGGCCCCAGCCGGGCTGGTTGAACCAGGGCGCGATCGGCCCGGCGTGCACCGTGAAGGCCTTGACCACCTTGTAGTCGTGGTAGTTGCAGGCGGCCGGCGGGTTGCCGTCCAGGCTCTGCGGCGGGAGCGCGCGGCTGGCGTAGGGCAGGCCCTCGGGGGCGAGGTAGGCGCCGTACTCGCTGCCGTAGCGGTCGATGTTCTGGTTCGGGTGGAGCGTGAGCTCGAACTCGATCGGGCTGCCGTCGGGCAGGGTCACGTAGCCGTCGGCCGGCGGGTATATCCAACCGCCCTTGCCGCCGTTGCCGGCCGGGTCGTAGTACTGGGCCAGGAAGTCCTGCTCGCCGGCGCCGCCGGTGCGCTGGTAGCCGGCGAGCTGGCGGCCGACGGGGCCGGTGCTCGGGAGGTCGGCGGGGCCGAGACGGGCGTCGTCGTGCCGGAAGGCGGCGGAGCACTGGTCGGAGGGGGTCGCCGCGGGGGCCGCGACGGCGGTGGGGGCGCTCAGGGCGGTGAGGGCGGCGGCCGCGGCGAGCGGCGCGACGAGCAGGCGAAGGCGAAGGCGCACGGTGTCTCCGTCGAACGGTCAGCGGTCGAAAGAAGGAGCCACGGAGAGGGCGTTGCGCTCACCCTCCGTGGCTGGTCCGACACCAGAGAATCGGATCAGCTGATCATTCGTCAACATGATCCGAACTTCTGCCCGTTCGACTCCGCGGATTCGACCGAAGCCGGGACGCCGGGACCGCCCGTCCGCGAGGATGAGCGGTCCGGCGCCGCCGGGTCAGCGCCCCGGGGCCACCCGCCCGAGCAGGTGGAGCAGACGGTCGAGGGCGTCCTTGGAGTTCGGCTCGGTCAGGTTGACCATCAGCCGGAACGCCACCTTCAGCAGCGCCGGGTGCCCGAGGCCGGCGGCCCCGGCCGCACCGAGCAGCTTCCGGCGGCCCAGCAGGTCGGCGGCCAGACGGCCGAGCGCGAAGTACCCCGCGTAGGTGGAGCGCAGCGTCTGCGGGTAGGCCCGCAGGGCGAGTTCGCGGCCGCGGTCGGTACGGCGGGCGAGGGCCTGGACGATGGTCTCGGCGGCCATGCGGCCGGACTCCATCGCGTAGGCGATGCCCTCGCCGGTGCCCGGGCTGACCGTGCCGCCCGCGTCCCCGATCAGCAACAGGCCGTCGGCGTAGTGGGGTTGGCGGTTGAGGCCCATCGGCAGGGCGGCGCCGCGGATCGGCTCGGTGACCGCGTTGGGGCTGTAGCCGTACTCCGGGGGCAGTCCGTCGCACCAGCGGCGCAGCAGTTCCCGCCAGTCCACCTCGGTCCTGGCGGTGTCGAGGACCCCGAGGCCGACGTTGGCGGTGCCGTCGCCCATGCCGAACACCCAGGCGTAGCCCGGCAGCAGGCGCCGGGCCGGGTCGCCGGGGTCGCGCAGGTCTAGCCAGGCCTCCAGGTAGCGGTCCTCGTGCCGGGGGGTGGTGAAGTACGTCCGGTAGGCGACACCCATCGCGCGGTCGGTGCGGCGGTACCGCCGCATCGCGACCGACAGCCGGGTGGAGTTGCCGTCGGCGGCGACCACCACCGGGGCCCGGTGGACGACCGGCCTGCGCTCCTCGCCCAGCCTGGCGGTGACGCCGGTGATCCGGCCGGTCCGCTCGTCCAGCAACGGGCCCGTCACATTGGCGCGTTCGATCACCCTGGCGCCGGCCGAGGCGGCCTTGCGGGCGAGCAGTTCGTCGAAGTCCGCGCGGCGCCGGACCAGTCCGTACCCGGGGTAGGCGGAGAGCTCGGGCCAGTCGAACTCGATCGAACGGCGCCCGGCGATCAGCCGCAGGCCCCGGTTGTGCAGCCAGCCGGCCTCCTCGGAGACGTCGATGCCGAGGTCGGTCAACTGCTTGACGGCCCGCGGGGTGAGGCCGTCCCCGCAGACCTTCTCGCGCGGGAAGGCGGACTTCTCCAGCAGCAGGACGTCCAGTCCGGTCCTGGCGAGGTGGGCGGCGGCGGTGGAGCCGGCCGGTCCGGCGCCGACCACGATGACGTCGGCGCTCTCCCCGGCCTGGGCGGCCTCCTCGCCCCTGACGGTCTCCTCGGGCCGGACGGTCTGCTCTGGGCCGGGCATCGCACTCTCCCACGGGTCGCATCGGCTGTGCACGCAGCGGAATCATCGGACTGGTCGGTTCCGGACGGACGATAGAGAACACCGGTGCCCGCCCGCCGCCCCGACACGCAGGCCGCCGCCCCGGACCGGCCAATATCGGCCACCCCGGCCGTCCGGGTTCACCCTCGGGACCCAGGCCCGGAATTGACCGCGCGGCCGGGAGCGGCACCGGCCGGGCCCGACGGGGGTCGACGCACCCGCCGCAATCCCGGACGGCGGTACGGGCGGCGGCACGGGCGCCCCGCTCCGGGCCGGCACCGGCGCCGCGCGGGCTGCCGGGCGGCGCACCACGGGCCAGCCGCGGCGCCACCGAGCCCCTGGCCCCGCGACCACGACGGGGCCAGGGGCTCCCCCTCGTTCCACGCCGGGCGGTCCGCCGGAGGTTCACCGGCGGGGCTTCACCGCCGAGGGTTCACCGGCGGGGGTTCACCGGGAGAACGCGGCGGAATCGACGAGGACCCCGGCCACGGGGGCGGACCGGGGCCCTCATCCGTCTCCACGGCCGTCGCCTCCCCCGGGGTTCACCACCGGGGGACCATCCGGATTCCCCGCCGGGGCCACCGCCCCGGCCCGGCCCCGGGAACGACGGAAACCCCTGGCCGCACGGGGGAGCGGGCCAGGGGCTTCCATCGGGGACTACGGGCGGCGGCGCCTCACGGGTTCAACGCGAGCACCACGTACCCCGCCAGCACCGCCAGGTGCACCGCGCCCTGCAGCGGGGTGGCCCGGCGCGGGATGACCGTGAGGGTGAGCAGCACGATCGTCAGGGTGAGCAGCACCATGTGCGCCGGGTCGAGGCCGAGGACGAGCGGGCCGGAGAGCCAGCTGGAGGCGATCGCGACCGCCGGGATGGTCAGGCCGATGCTGGCGAGCGCCGAGCCGAGGGCGAGGTTGAGGCTGGTCTGCACCCGGTTGCGGATGGCGGAACGCAGCGCCGCGATGGTCTCCGGCAGCAGCACCATCATGGCGATCACCACGCCGACCACGGCGTGCGGGAGCCCGGCGTCGTCCACCGCCTTCTCGATGGTCGGCGACACGCCCTTGGCCAGGCCCACCACCGCCACCAGGGCGACGGCGAGCAGCAGCAGGCTGATTCCGGCGGCCCGCAGGGTGGGCGGGGAGGCGTGCTCCTCCTCGTCCAGCACCCGGCCCTCGGGGGTGACGGGCAGGAAGTAGTCCCGGTGCCGGACGGTCTGGGTGGCCACGAACAGCCCGTAGACCACCAGCGAGGCGATGGCGGCGAAGGTCAGCTGGGTGGTCGAGAACTGCGGGCCGGGCGAGCTGGTGGTGAAGGTCGGCAGGACGAGGCTGAGGGTCGCGAGGGTGGCGATGCAGGCGAGCGCGGCGCCGGTGCCCTCGGCGTTGAAGACGGCGGTCCGGTACTTGACCGCGGCGACCAGGATGGACAGTCCGAGGATTCCGTTGCAGGTGATCATCACGGCGGCGAAGACGGTGTCGCGGGCCAGGGTGGAGGACTTGTCCCCGCCGTCGGCCATCAGCGTCACGATCAGCGCAACCTCGATCACGGTCACCGCCACGGCGAGGACCAGTGATCCGAAGGGCTCCCCCGACCAGTGCGCGATGACCTCGGCGTGGTGCACGGCGGACAGGACGGCGCCCACCAGGAAGCAGGCGACCACCGCCACCACCCAGCCGGGCAGATCCTTGTGCCAGGTCAGGGCGAGGACGAGGAACGACACCACCGGTACGACGACGGTCCATTGCGTGGCAGTGGCTCGGAGCTTCGTGATCATGCCGCCGAGGATCCCAGACCGGAGGCCCGTCACCCGGGTGCCCGCGCCGGGATTCGTAGGGATGTGGCATAACTCATCCCATTTCGACAGTCACTCACCGTAGCCACGAGGGCACTGAAGCGCTTTGTCGACATGTTGCCGAAGCCGCTCCGGGACTCGAACCGATCATCCGTCGGGGCGGAAGTTGTCCGTGCGCTGAACGGACGCCGAATGGTTGCAGGATGTAGTTGAACCGTCACCATGAGTGTGACGCAACGCACACACCCGGCGTCCACGTTGTGTGCAAGACTCATCTCAAGGAGTGAGATTCCCTTACTTTCCAAGGAGGTTCGCATCATGCGCGCTCGGATTGCAGCTGTGGCGATGGCGGCGGTAGGGATCGCGGGTCTGACGGCGGCTCCGGCCATAGCCGCCACCGCGACGTCCGGGACGGACGCGGCGGTCTGCGCCACGGTGCTCAACCAGCCCTGCATCTCGCACCAGGCCGACGGCCGGGGCATCGTGGGCGTGGCCCAGGTCAGCGCCGACCCGGGCCAGTTGACGATGGTCCGGGTCGAGGTCCGGACCCAGGCCGCCTGGGGCAGCCCCTGGGAGGCGGTCGCCACCGCGACCACCGTCCGGTTCGGCTCCGCCACGGCGACCACCCCGCGGGTGACCGCGACCGCCCCCCGGATGATCTGCGCGACGGCCGGCCCGGCGCTGGACGTCACCAAGCAGGTCACCACCTGTACCAACCCGTTCTGACCGCACAGCCGCCGAGGCAGCGCCCCCGCCACCCCCACACCGTCCGTACGACCGGGCAGCCGTCCGGACGGTCCGGGGGCGGGGCGCGGAAGCGGCAGTCGGCACGGAGCGCCGGGGCCGGCCGCCGGGACATCCAGTCCCGACGGCCGGCCCCGGCCGTTCACCGATCGGGCCTGAGCGTTCACCGCACGGATCCGACCGGTCCCACCAGGCAGAAGAGGCGGGAGGCGGAAGATCACCCGGGACCGGACCCGGGTGGACCTGGGGCACCCCTTCACGGCAAACTGGTCTAGACCTCGGAGGTCTAGACCTCAGCCTCGCCTCAGAACGGTGGACCCAGTATGGAAATCGTGATCGTCCCTGACGCCCGTGCGGCCGGCGAACTCATCGCCGCGGCGATCACCGATCTGCTGACCGACAAGCCCGACGCCCTGCTCGGCGTGGCGACCGGCTCGACCCCGCTGCCGATCTACCAGGCCCTGAGCGAGCGGGTCCGCGACGGCCGGCTGAACGCCGCCGAGGCCCGGATCTGTCAGCTGGACGAGTACGTCGGCCTGCCCGCCGGCCACCCGGAGTCCTACCGCTCGGTGGTGCTGCGCGAGGTCGTGGAGCCGCTCGGCCTGACCGAGGACTCCTTCCTCGGCCCGGACGGCAACGCCTCCGACATCGCCGCCGCGGCCGTCGCCTACGACCGCGCGCTGGCCGAGGCCGGCGGCGTCGACCTCCAGCTGCTCGGCATCGGCACGGACGGCCACATCGGCTTCAACGAGCCCTGCTCCTCGCTGTCCTCCCGGACCCGGATCAAGACCCTGACCCGGCAGACCCGCGAGGACAACGCCCGCTTCTTCGACAGCATCGACCAGGTCCCGCACCACGTCATCACCCAGGGCATCGGCACCATCCTGGAGGCCCGCCACCTGGTCCTGCTGGCCACCGGCGAGGCCAAGGCCGAGGCCGTCGCGCTCGCCGTCGAGGGCCCGCTGTCCGCGGTCGTCCCCGCCTCCGCGCTCCAGCTGCACCCGCACGCCACCGTGGTGGTGGACGAGGCGGCCGCCTCGCGCCTCAAGCTCGCCGACTACTTCCGCGACACCTACGCGGCCAAGCCGGCCTGGCAGAAGCTCTGAGCGTTCCGACGCCGTGACGGCCGGGGCGCCGGCCACGTCCGGCGCTCCGTCGGGCTGTTCCGACGGCGCGGCGGGGGCGGACGGGTCGTCGAG
>NZ_JBSFWR010000157.1:0-13248 GCF_053594915.1 Kitasatospora sp. NPDC002543
CGGGGCACGCACCTCGCCGCGTTGTCGTCGGTCGCCAATGCTCCGCAGTGGCTCCCTCCTCCGCCTTGCGATGCACGCACCCCAACGCCGCACGCCGATCCGACGCCAATTGTCAGACACGCCCTAGGGGCCGCCCCGCCGACCGCTCCCGGGCACGCGATACCCCCGCCTCCGGCCGGGAGGCGCCCACGAGCCCACGGCTCCGCCGGGCGCCCACGGGCCGGACGGGGAGGGCGCGGGATGCCGGCGGGTCGCTTCCCGCGCGGGTGGGCTTTCCGGGCGGGCCCGGCCCGGGGTGGGGGCGCGGGGGTAGGTTCGGGGTGTGACGACGAATGTTCCGGGCGCGAAGTTGATCCTGCTGACCACCACCCACCGGGTGGCCCCCGGCCTGCTGGCGTGGCCGGCGTGGGAGGCGTTGCGGTCGGCGGGGCGGGTGCTGGTGGGGGACGAGACGCATCCGCAGGTGGCGGCGGTGCGGCAGGCCGGGGTGACGGTGGAGGCGGTGCCGGCCGGGTCGGCCGGGTCGGCGCCCGCGCTGGCGCGGCTGCTGACCGGGCAGCCCGCCGGGGCCGGGCCCACGGTGTGGCTGGGTAGCCCGGACGGGGATCCGGGGCTGACCGACGCGCTGGCGCGGCTCGCGGTGGAGCACGCCGGCGAGGTGCCGGAGATCGAGGTGCTGCCCGGTTCGTACGACCTGCCGGGGTCGCGGCTGCTGGACCTGGTGACGGTGATGGACCGGCTGCGCTCCCCGGGCGGTTGCCCGTGGGACGCGGAGCAGACGCACGAGAGCCTGGTGAAGTACCTGGTCGAGGAGGCCTACGAGCTGGTCGAGGCGATCGAGGAGGGGGACCGGGACTCGCTGCGCGAGGAGCTGGGCGACGTCCTGCTGCAGGTGTTCTTCCACTCCCGGATCGCCGAGGAGCACCCGGGCGAGCCGTTCGGCATCGACGACGTGGCCGGGGACATCGTCGAGAAGCTGGTGTACCGGCACCCGCACGTCTTCGGGGACGTCGAGGCCGGGGGCGCCGCCGAGGTGGAGGCGAACTGGGAGCAGCTGAAGGCGGCGGAGAAGGCGGACCGCGAGTCGGTGCTGGACGGTGTGCCGGCCGGGCTGCCCGCGCTGGCGTACGCGGCGAAGCTGGTGTCCCGGGTCCGCCGGTCCGGTTTCGCCGGGGTGCCGGACGGGTCGTACGAGCTGCCGGCCGAGCTGACCGCCGACTCGGCGGGCCGGCTGCTGCTCGCGGTGGCGCAGCGCGCGCACGACGCCGGGGTGGACGTGGACGCGGCGCTGCGGTCGGCCGCGCGCGGCTACCGGGACGCGGTGCGCGCGGCCGAAGGGCTCGAGCCGGACGGAGCGGCGGACGGGGAACCGGACGGCCGGTAGCCGGCCGGCCGGCGGTCAGGCCGCCGTGGCGGCGTGTTCCGGGCGCCGCTGCGGCGGGACGAGTTCGCCGATGGCCTCGCCGACGAGGACGACGAGTTCGGCGAGCCGCTCCAGGTCGAGGTGGTCGGGCAGGTCGGTCAGCGAGATGATCCGCTCGCCGGCCGGGCCGGCCACGGCGAACAGGTCGATCGGACCGAGGTGCTTCTCGGCGGTGTCCACGAGGGCGGCGACGTCGCTGGGGCGGCGGATGTCGCCGCAGACGCCGACGACGGGGCAGCCCGGCCGGTCGAGTTCGGCGGCGAGGTCCTCGGCGACGCCGACGTACTGGTCGGCGATCAGCATTCCGGCGGCGTCCGCCGCGGCGAACCGGCGGGCGAGGCCCGCGCCCGACCCGCCGTCGAGGACCGCGATGACGACGACTGACCCGCTGACCCGCATGGCCTGCTCCTCCCTGTGGACGACACCGCACCGGCGCCCACGCGTACTGCGGAGGATCGTAGGCACGTCCTGACCCTCCGCAACAGGGATTACCCCTCAGGTGACCAGGCTCACGCCCGTCCTGCGGCCAAGAGTCGGCCAAGAGCCGCCCACGACCGGCCCACGGCGTGTACACGCCCGGGCGAGGGAGGCCGCGGCGGAGGTGTCGGGGGCCGGGCGGGCCCGCCGGAGCGGGGGCGGGCCCGGTGCACCGGATACGGTCGGTCCATGCCAGCTCAGCCCGACCCCGCCCGGCCCGCCGCCTCGTCGTCCGACGCCCCCGCCCCACAGCTGTTCACCTGGGAGTTCGCCGCCGACCCGTACCCCGCCTACGCCTGGTTGCGCGAGCACGCCCCGGTGCACCGCACCACCCTGCCGAGCGGGGTGGAGGCCTGGCTGGTGACCAGGTACGCGGACGCCCGGCAGGCGCTGGCGGACGGCCGGTTGTCGAAGAACCCGGCGCACCACAGCGAGCAGGCGCACCGCACCGGCCGGGTGGGCATCCCGGGGGAGCGGCAGGCGGACCTGATGACCCACCTGCTGAACATCGACCCGCCGGACCACACCCGGCTGCGCCGGCTGGTGTCCAAGGCGTTCACCCCGCGCCGGGTGGCCGAGTTCGAGCCGCGGGTGCAGCAGCTCACCGACCGGCTGATCGACGGCTTCGCGCAGCGCGGTTCGGCTGACCTGATCCACGAGTTCGCCTTCCCGCTCCCCATCTACGCGATCTGCGACATGCTCGGGGTGCCGGCCGAGGACCAGGACGACTTCCGCGACTGGGCCGGGATGATGATCCGTCACGGCGGGGGGCAGCGCGGCGGCGTGGGCCGGGCGGTGAAGCGGATGCGGGCGTACCTGCTGGAGCTGATCCACCGCAAGCGCGCGGACCTCGGGGACGACCTGATCTCGGGCCTGATCCGGGCCAGTGACCACGGGGAGCACCTGACCGAGAACGAGGCCGCGGCGATGGCCTTCATCCTCCTGTTCGCGGGTTTCGAGACCACCGTGAACCTGATCGGCAACGGCACGTACGCGCTGCTGCGCAACCCGGAGCAGCGCCGGCTGCTGCAGGAGTCGGTGGCACGCGGGGAGAGCGCGCTGCTGGAGACCGGGATCGAGGAACTCCTGCGCTACGACGGGCCGGTGGAGCTGGCGACCTGGCGGTTCGCGACCAGTCCGCTGACCATCGGCGGGGTGGACATCCCGGTCGGCGACCCGGTGCTGGTGGTGCTGGCCGCGGCGGACCGCGACCCGGCCCGGTTCGCGGCGGAGAACACCCTGGACCTGGCCCGGGCGGACAATCCCCACCTGGGGTTCGGGCACGGCATCCACTACTGCATCGGCGCCCCGCTCGCCCGGCTGGAGGGGCGGGCCGCGCTGGCCACGCTGCTCTCCCGGCTGCCGGACCTGCGGCTCGCGGAGAGCCCGGAGAACCTGCGCTGGCGGGGCGGCCTGATCATGCGTGGGCTGCGCGAACTGCCGGTGGAATTCAGCCCGGAGAGCCGCTCCCCGCACGCCCCTCCGACCGGTTCTCCGGCCACGTCTCCGCAGGCCCCTTCGGAGGCCTCGAAGGGCTGACCGGACGTCGCCGATCGCCTGTCGGGTGCGGTGTGAACACCCATCAATCCGGACATAACGCCGCTGTTGGTAGGCGATCGGACACGGGCCGTAATTCTCGTGTGATATCGACGATATGAGCTTGTGATTGATCTGAAGATCTGTCTACTCTCCCTGGAGTTCGCAGCTGCGGACCCCGTACGCGGAACGCCGAATCCTGCCCGCCGCGCCACGGGAAACCGACCAGAACCCTGGGCAGGGGCGGGGGAACCAGGTTTGTTGCCGTCTCCCCACGGCTTGGGGTGAAGCCGCCCGAGCGGAGTCGTCTCCGCGCACGGCGGCCGGGCCACCTCCCGGTCCGAACCCGACAGCTCACCTCGCAGGCGTGCGGAGAGGGACCTCTTCATGCTGTTCGTTGGAACTGGCCGCCACCGTCGTCGCACCCAGGCCGAGAAGGCCATCGCCGTCGCCGGTGTGGCCGGCGTCGGACTCGCGATGCCGCTCCTCACCGCCACCGGCGCCTCCGCCGCCCCGGCCTCCACCTGGGACGCCGTCGCCCAGTGCGAGAGCGGCGGCAACTGGAGCATCAACACCGGCAACGGCTTCTACGGCGGCCTCCAGTTCACGTCCAGCACCTGGAAGGCGTACGGCGGCGCCGCCTACGCGCCGCAGGCCAACCAGGCCAGCAAGGCCCAGCAGATCTCGGTCGCCGAGAAGGTGCTGGCCTCGCAGGGCCCGGGTGCCTGGCCGGTCTGCTCGCAGAAGGCCGGTCTGACCAAGGGCGGTGCCCCGGCCGCGGTTGACACCTCCTCGGACAGCAAGCCGCAGTCCGCTCCCAAGCAGCAGGCCCCGAAGCCCGCCGCCAAGCCGACCGAGAAGCCGGTCGCCCAGAAGCCCGCCGCCCAGAAGCCGGCGCAGAAGCCCGCCGCGCAGCCGGTCCAGCAGGCCGCCCCGCAGCAGCAGGCCCAGCCGCAGGCCCCGGGCTTCTCCGGCAAGGCCGGCTGGGACGCCGACGCCAAGGTGTACTGGTACCAGAGCAACGGCGCCTGGTACTGGACCAGCCACCAGAGCGTCTACCAGCAGTACGCCGGCCAGGCCGCCGCTCAGCCGCAGTACGCCCCGCAGGCCCCGCAGGCCGCCGGCCACGACTACACCGTCCGCGCCGGTGACACCCTGTCGACCATCGCCACCGCCCAGGGCGTCTCCGGTGGCTGGCACGCGCTGTACGAGCAGAACCACTCCACCGTCGGCGGCGACCCGAACCTGATCATGCCGGGTCAGGTGCTGCACGTCGGCTGAGCCCTCGTGCCGCCGAGCCGCTGAGCCCTCGTGTCTTCAAGCGGCCGGACCGCCTCCGCCGGCACCGCTCCGCCCCGACGTCCGAAGGGGACCGGCCCTACCGGTCCCCTTCGTCCGCATTCGCCCTTCCCGGTGGGACAAGCTGGGACAAGCAGGTGAACTACCGGTGGGTAGCGGGGCCACACGCTGAGACGGCACCGAGGCGGAGGTGGCCCCGGGAGCCCGGGCGGTTAGGCTCTGGTCGTAACGACTCCGCAATCGTCCTGCTGACAGCACCACCGTCAGACCGGACCCTGCTTCCGCAAGGAGATGCCTCGTGCCGTCCATCGATGTCGTCGTAGCCCGTGAGATCCTCGACTCGCGCGGCAACCCCACGGTCGAGGTCGAGGTCGGCCTCGACGACGGCAGCACGGGTCGTGCCGCTGTCCCGTCGGGTGCCTCCACCGGCGCCTTCGAGGCGCTGGAGCTGCGTGACGGTGACAAGAACCGCTACTTCGGCAAGGGCGTCGAGAAGGCCGTCCTGGCCGTCATCGAGCAGATCGGCCCGGAGCTGGTCGGCTACGACGCCACCGAGCAGCGGCTGATCGACCAGGCCATGCTGGACCTGGACGCCACCCCGGACAAGTCCTCGCTCGGCGCCAACGCCATCCTGGGCGTCTCGCTGGCCGTCGCGCACGCCGCCTCCGAGGCCAGCGACCTGCCGCTGTTCCGCTACCTGGGCGGCCCGAACGCGCACGTCCTGCCCGTCCCGATGATGAACATCCTCAACGGCGGGTCGCACGCGGACTCCAACGTCGACATCCAGGAGTTCATGATCGCCCCGATCGGCGCGGAGTCCTTCTCCGAGGCCGTCCGCTGGGGCGTCGAGGTCTACCACACGCTCAAGGGCGTGCTGAAGGAGCGCGGCCTGTCCACCGGTCTGGGCGACGAGGGCGGCTTCGCCCCGAACCTGGACTCCAACCGCGAGGCCCTGGACCTCATCGTCGAGGCCATCCAGAAGGCCGGCTACGTGCCCGGCCGTGACGTCGCGCTGGCCCTGGACGTCGCCTCCTCCGAGTTCTACGAGGACGGCGCCTACCAGTTCGAGGGCAAGGAGCTCACCTCCGCCGAGCTCATCGAGTACTACGCCGAGCTGGTCGCCGCCTACCCGCTGGTCTCCATCGAGGACCCGCTGGACGAGTCGGACTGGGACGGCTGGAAGGCCATGACCGACAAGCTGGGCGACAAGGTCCAGCTGGTCGGCGACGACCTGTTCGTCACCAACCCGGCCCGCCTGGCCCGCGGCATCGAGACCGGCACCGCCAACGCGCTGCTGGTCAAGGTGAACCAGATCGGTTCGCTGACCGAGACCCTGGACGCCGTCGAGCTGGCCCAGCGCAACGGCTACCGCTGCATGATGTCGCACCGCTCCGGCGAGACCGAGGACGTCACCATCGCCGACCTGGCCGTCGCCACCAACTGCGGCCAGATCAAGACCGGTGCCCCGGCCCGTTCCGAGCGCGTCGCCAAGTACAACCAGCTGCTGCGCATCGAGGAGATCCTCGACGACGCCGCCGAGTACGCCGGCCGCGGCGCCTTCCCGCGCTTCCGCGCCGCCGAGTGATCAGCGCGCCGAGCACGAGGGCCGGGCGCTCCTGCTAGCGCACGCCTGACCGGTGCCCCGCCGTCCACCCCGTAGGGTGGACGGCGGGGCACCGTCGCGACCAGGAGGGGATACGGGAGATGGCTGGCTGGAGGATCCCGGGCTTGGCGGCCCGGCCCCGGTTCACGAGCCGGGCGACCGTCCTCGTCCTGGTGCTCTGCTCGCTGGTGGCGATCCTCGCCTACCCGACGCGGCAGTTCATCTCCCAGCGCGCCGAGATCTCCGCCCAGCGGGCGAAGGCCGACCACGCGCGCCAGCAGGTCGAGCAGCTGCGCCGGGAGAAGGCCCGCTGGCAGGACCCGGAGTACGTCAAGGCGCAGGCCCGCGCCCGGCTGCACTACGCGGTGCCGGGGGAGACCCCGTACATCGCCGTGGACCCGGGCGGCCAGGCCTCCGCCCAGCCCTCCTCGTCCGCCGCCGGCGCCGCTCCGGCCCCGAACGGCGCCGCTTCCGCCCCGAACGGCGCCGCCGCCGGCCAGGTGACGGCCGCCAAGCCCTGGTACGCCAGCATCTGGGACTCGGTGGACGCCGCCGACACCGCCGCCGCGGCGGCACCCGACACCCCTGTTCCCCTCCCACCGTCCTCCGTTGGAGACACCTCCCCCCATGACCACTGAGAACCACCCCACCGTCTCCGACGCCGACGTCGCGGCCATCGCCGCCCAGCTCGGCCGGGTGCCGCGCGGCCTGCGCGGCGTGGCGCACCGCTGCCCCTGCGGCAACCCGGACGTCGTGGAAACGGCCCCCCGGCTGCCGGACGGCACGCCGTTCCCCACGCTCTACTACCTGACCTGCCCCAAGGCCGCCTCGCTGATCGGCACCCTGGAGGCGGAGGGCGTGATGAAGGACCAGAGCGCCCGGCTCGCCGAGGACCCGGAGCTGGCCGCCGCCTACCAGAAGGCGCACGAGGACTACATCGCCCGGCGCGACGCGATCGAGGTGCTGGAGGGCTTCCCGAGCGCGGGCGGCATGCCGGACCGGGTGAAGTGCCTGCACGTGCTGGTCGGCCACTCGCTGGCGGCCGGCGAGGGCGTCAACCCGCTCGGCGACGAGGCGATCGGCATGCTGGAGGACTGGTGGGCCAAGGGCCCGTGCGTCTCCCCGGCCGAGGTCGAGGCCGCCGGTGAGCGGGTCGCCCGCAACCGCGCCAAGGAACAGGACCACGAGGCGGTGATCGCCGCCAAGCGGCAGAAGACCGCCGAGCGCGCCGCCAGGAAGCGTGCCGCCGAGGACACGGCGGAGCAGGGCCCGGACGCGGAGCGGGAGTCCGAGTGACCATGACCCGCGTGGCCGCGATCGACTGCGGCACCAACTCGATCCGCCTGCTGGTCGCCGACCTCGACCCGGAGACCGGGCAGATCACCGACCTGGACCGCCGGATGATCGTCAACCGGCTGGGCCAGGGCGTGGACCGGACCGGCCGGCTGCACCCGGACGCGCTGGCCCGCACCTTCGCGGCCTGCCGGGAGTACCAGGAGATCATCTCCGGCTACGGCGTCGGCCCCGACCGGGTCCGCTTCGTCGCCACCAGCGCCTCCCGGGACGCGGAGAACAGCGACGAGTACGTCAAGGGCGTGCGCGACGCCCTGGGCGTCGAGCCCGAGGTGGTGAGCGGCGAGGAGGAGGCGCACCTGTCCTTCGTGGGCGCCACCAAGGAGCTGACCGGTGGTCAGTTCCCCGGCCCCTACCTGGTGTTCGACCTCGGCGGCGGCTCCACCGAGTTCGTGCTCGGCACGGACGACGTGCTGGCCGCGCGCTCGGTGGACATCGGCTGCGTGCGGCTCACCGAGCGGTACTTCGGCGATGCCGAGCTGCCCTCCGAGGAGCAGGTCGCGGCCGCCCGGGCGCACGTGCGGGCCGAGCTGGACCGGGCCGAGGAGGTCGTCCCGCTGACCGGCGCCGGCACCCTGGTGGGCCTGGCCGGTACGGTCACCACGGTGTCCGCGATCGCCCAGGGGCTGCCGGACTACGACTCGGCGGCGATCCACCACTCGCGGGTCGGCCGGGAGCGGGTCGCCGAGATCACCCGGGAGCTGCTGGCCGCCACCCACGCCGAGCGCGCGGCCATCCCGTCGATGCACCCGGGCCGGGTGGACGTGATCGCGGCCGGGGCGCTGGAGCTGCTGGAGATCATGGAGCGCACCGGCGCGGCCGAGGTGGTCGTGAGCGAGCACGACATCCTCGACGGCATCGCCTGGGGCATCGCCCGCTGACCTCCCGCGGGGCCCACCCGGACCGGCCCCGGCACCCCTTTCGGGTGGCCGGGGCCGGGGCGCGCCCGAGCGCGGGTGGGAAAGTTCGTGAATTTCTTCACATGGCGATCCGGCCATTCGCCGCATCGACCCGCCCGCTACGTCCGAAATGTGGGACCGAAGGCCCGTCGGCCGGGCGGCCCATGGGATCGCAGGTCAGGGCTCGTTCGAGGTTTGAAAATCGAAATCACGCGCGGGAACCCGGACCCTGTGCGGATCGTTGCTGCTCAGGCCGGTGGTGCTCCGGCGTGCGCGTGCGCGGGGTCGCCCAGGGGTGGGGGCCGCCGTGCCGGGCCCGGTTTTGCGGCCGCGCAGTGTAGCACGGGGGGTCCGTCAACTTGTGACCGGGCTCACGAGGGCTGCTCCGGACGGTGCTGGATACTTTCGGATATGAGCACCACGGAGCGTCCTCGCATCCTCATTGTCGGCGGTGGTTACGTCGGCCTGTATGCCGCGATGCGCATCCTCAAGAAGATGCGCTACGGCGAAGCGACCGTCACGGTCGTGGACCCGCGGTCGTACATGACGTACCTGCCCTTCCTCCCCGAGGCGGCCGGCGGCAGTGTCGCGCCGCGCAACCTCATCGCGCCGCTGCGCAGCACCCTCAAGAAGGCGGAGGTGCTGACCGGGTCCGTCACCGGCATCGACCACGCCCGCAAGGTGGCCACGATCCAGCCGGCGGCCGGCGACAGCTACGAGCTGCCCTTCGAGTACCTGGTCGTCGCGACCGGCTCGGTCTCCCGCACCTTCCCGATCCCGGGTCTGGCGGAGAACGGCCTCGGCATGAAGACGGTCGAGGAGGCCATCGGCCTCCGCAACCACGTCATGGCCCAGCTCGACAAGGCCGAGTCCACCACGGACGAGGAGATCCGCCGCAAGGCGCTGACCTTCGTGGTGATCGGTGGCGGCTTCGCCGGCATCGAGACGGTCGCCGAGGTCGAGGACATGGCCCGCGACGCGGCCAAGCTGTACAAGACCGTCAGCCGCGAGGACATGCGCTTCGTGGTGGTCGAGGCGGCCAACCGCATCCTCCCCGAGATGGGCCCGGACCTCGGTCTGTGGACCAAGGAGAAGCTCGAGGAGCGCAACATCGAGGTCTACATCGAGACCTCCATGGACTCCTGCGTCGACGGCCACGTCATGCTGAAGAACGGCATGGAGATGGACGCCTCCACCATCGTGTGGACGGCCGGCGTGAAGCCGAACCCGGTGCTGGCCGACTTCGGCCTGCCGCTGGGCCCGCGCGGCCACGTCGACACCGCGCCGACCCTGCAGGTCCAGGGCTTCGACTACGTCTGGTCCGCCGGCGACAACGCCCAGGTCCCCGACCTCGCCGCGGGCGAGGGCGCCTGGTGCCCGCCGAACGCCCAGCACGCCAGCCGCCAGGCCGTCGTCCTCGGCGACAACGTGATCTCCGGCATGCGGGGTTTCCCGCAGAAGGAGTACAAGCACAAGAACCTGGGTGCGGTCGCCGGTCTCGGCCTGCACAAGGGCGTGGCGATCCTCTTCGGCAAGTACAAGCTGAAGGGCCGTCCGGCCTGGTGGTTCCACCGCCTGTACCACGGCGCCATGGTGCCGACCTTCAACCGCAAGGTCCGCGTCTTCACCGACTGGACGCTCGCGATGTTCCTCAAGCGCGAGATGGTCGGCCTCTCCCAGATGGAGAAGCCGCAGCTGCCGATCCAGGAGGTCACTCCGCCCACCAAGCCCGTCGAGGCCGCCAAGCCGGCCGCCGACAAGGAACTCGCCAGCAAGTAAGCGACTGAGACCCCGGTGTGGGAGCACCGGGGTATGAGTCGGAGGCCCTCCGCCCGGCAGCGTTGCCGGACCACGACCTCCGTGGTGCTCAGCCGGCCGTGCGACCGGGCGGAGTACAGAAGTAGAAGGTCCCCTGCCGAAACCCTCCGGCAGGGGACCTCTCTCGTTCCTGGACCGGTCAGTCGGTCTTGATGCTCGACAGGATGTCCAGCTTGGACGCCCGGCGGGCCGGCCAGATCGCGGCCACCAGGCCGACCACCGCGGCCAGCACCAGGAACAGCGCCAGCTCGCCGAACGGCAGGACCGTGGTCAGGCCGGAGAGGCTGGACTTCAGGGTGCCGTTGATCGCCCAGGCGATGAAGCAGCCGAGCAGCAGGCCGATGCCGGCGCCGAACAGCGAGATCACCACGGACTCCAGGCGGACCATCCGCTTGATGCCGCCGCGGTCCAGGCCGATCGCCCGCAGCATCCCGATCTCGCGCTTGCGCTCGAAGACCGACATCGCCAGCGTGTTGACCACGCCCAGGATCGCGATCAGGACCGCCATCCCCAGCAGGCCGTACATCAGGTTCAGCGCGAAGGTGATGGTCTGGCTGAATTCTTCCCGGATGTCCTGCTTGGACTTCACCTCGATCACCGGGTTGGCGCCGGTGGCGTCCTTCAGCGCCTGCTTGAGGCCGTCGGTGGCGCCGTCCTTCCCCTTGACCAGGACGTCCGAGATGTAGGGCTTCGGTTCGTGCTTGACGACCTCGCTGTTGGCCAGCACGACCGAGCCGAGCGTGCCGCCCGGCCGGAACACGCCGCCGACGGTGAGCTGCCCGGTGGAGTCGTCCGAGAAGGTCACGTTCAGGACCGAGCCGGTGGTGACGTTCAGCTTCTCGGCGGCCTTCTCGTCGACCAGCAGCCGGCCGTTGCCGAAGTCGGCCGCGGAGCCGCTGGTCAGCTGGAGGTCGGAGAGCTTGTCGAGGGCGGCCGCGTCCACGCCGGTGACCGTCTTGTAGGTGCCGTTGAGCTTCCAGTCGGAGGTGGTCGTCGCCGAGGAGACGGCGACCCCGGGGGCCTTGGCGATCTGGGCGGGCACCTGCTCGGACAGGCTCATGCCGTTGGCGGCCCCGACGACGTAGTCGGCCTTCATCGACCTGGTGACGGCCCGGTCGACGGTGTCGTTGACCGAGGCGCCGATCACGGTGAGCCCGGTGACCAGGGTCAGACCGATGGTCAGCGCGGCGGCGGTGGCCGCGGTGCGGCGCGGGTTGCGCACCGCGTTCTGCTGGGCGAGCTTGCCGGGCATCCCGCCGAGCCCGCGCAGCAGCGGGCCGACCAGCGCGACCACCGGACGGGAGAGCAGCGGCAGCAGGACGAACACGCCGATCAGGGTCAGGAAGGCGCCCAGCGCGACCGGGATCCGGCCGCTGCCGTTGCCGGTGGAGGCGCCGTAGCCGATCAGTGCCAGGCCGCCGCCGGCGAGCACCGAGCCGATCGTGTTGCGGACCACGAGGCTCTTCTGGGACACCGGCTGGTCGCCGCTGCTCATCGCGGCCACCGGGGCGATCCGGGCGGCGCGGAGGGCGGGCAGCAGGGCCGAGGCGACCGTCACCAGGATGCCGACCACGATCGTCACCGCGACGGTGACCGGGCTGATCACCAGCGAGCCGGTCGGCATGCTGTCGTTCATCGCGCCGATCAGCGACTGCATCCCGGCGCCGATCCCGATGCCGGCCAGCAGGCCGGTCACGGCGGAGACGGTGCCGATCAGCAGGGCCTCGACCAGCACGGACCGGGTGACCTGCTTGCGGCTGGCGCCGATGGCGCGCAGCAGGGCCAGCTCCTTGGTGCGCTGGGCGACCAGCATGGTGAAGGTGTTGGCGATGATGAAGATGCCGACGAAGAGCGAGATGCCGGCGAAGGCCAGGAACATCGTGCGCAGGCTGCTGCTGGACTTGGTGATCTGCTCCTGCTCGTCGGCCTTGAGCTTGGCGCCGGTCTCCACGTCGAACTGGCGGCCGGACGACACCTTGGGCTCGACCTCGGCGAGCAGCGCGTCCTGGCTGGTGCCGGGCTTGGCGGTGAGCACGATGCTGCTGTAGCGGCCGGGCTCCAGCAGGATCTGCTGGGCGGTGGCCTTGTCGAACAGGGTGAGCGTGCCGCCGGAGTTCACCACCGGGTCGTCGGTGGTGAACAGCCCGGTGAGCTTCGCCTCGATGACCGGGCCGTTGGCCGCGATCCGGACGGTGTCCCCGACCTTGTAGCCCGCCTTGTCGGCGGTCTTGCGGTCGAGTGCGATCTCCTTGGCGGTCTTCGGGCCCTGGCCCTCGACCATGGCGTAGCGCGGGTCCTTGCCGTCCTGGCCCGGCGCGAAGTTGGCGCCCCTGGCGGTCCAGACCTGGCCGATCAGGTCGCCCTTCTTGTCGGCGACCCCGGTGAAGCCGCTGACCACGCCGCGGGCGGCGGCGGTGCCCGGCAGGGCGGCCAGTTGCTGGACGGTGGCGTCGGTGAGGGCGGCCGAGCCGCCCTCGGCCTTCTGCCGGGCGGAGGCGCCGGAGCCGGCGGCGCGGTCCACCACCTGGACCGAGACGTCCGAGTAGCTCTTGGAGTTGTTGTCCCGCATGGCCTTGGCGAAGGTGTCGGAGAAGACCATGGTGCCGGCCACGAAGGCGGTGCCGAGCATGACGGCCAGCGCCGTCATCAGCAGCCGGCCCTTGTGGGCCAGCACGTTGCGCAGTGCGGTGCGATACATGGGGTGTCCTGGGAGGAATCGGTGAGCGGGCTACGGCTGCCGGTGTGTCAGCTGGTGCGGCCCTTGGCGTCGAAGCGGCGCATGCGGTCCAGGACGGTGTCGGCGGTGGGCTGGTGGAGTTCGTCGACGATGCGGCCGTCGG
>NZ_JBSFWR010000158.1:0-12401 GCF_053594915.1 Kitasatospora sp. NPDC002543
GCCAATGCTCCGCAGTGGCTCCCTCCTCCGCCTTGCGATGCACGCACCCCAACGCCGCACGCTGATCCGACGCCAATTGTCAGACACGCCCTAGCGCGAACCGGCCGACTCGATGAGCGCGCTGGTGACGATCGTCAGCGTGGCCGGCGCGTCGGTCGCGGGGTAGCCGTCCACCTCGCCGCTCTGGGTGCCGCGCACCGACCACACGAACGCGACCGCGCCCTTGTCGTCCACCACGCGCTGCTGCAGCGTGAACGTGGCGTCAGGGAACGCGGCGCGGATCCTGGCGATCAGCTGGCGGGTCTCGTCCGCGCCCGTGGCGCGGTACCGCCGGGGCACGCTCTGCCGTTCTTCTGTTGCCATCACAGGTCTCCTGTCGGGGTTGCGGGCACCGCACCGCCGGTCGGCGATGCGACGTGCAGGGCGCGGAGCGCCGTCGCCGTGGTGAACAGCCGCCGCCAGTCCTCGGCGACGATGTCGAGGCCCGCGATCGATTCCGTCCACGACGTCTGTTCCCAGGGCTCGGTCAGTTGTGGCCGGGGCACCCGGAGGATCGGCTCGACGGGCCAGCTCCCGTCCGGTCGCTGGTGTTCCACCAGCCACCGGATGCCGCGGGCCAGGGCCGCCCGGAGGGCCGGGCGGTCGGCTCGGAGTGATGCTGTGAGCAGTTCGCCCAGCGTCTGGACGGCCAGCGCGGTGGCGAAGGCGGCGCACGCGCGGTCCGGCGCGTGCGCCCAGCCCCCGTCCGGGCGCTGGGCGCGCAGCAGCCACCCGGCGGCTCCCGCCCGGGCCGTCGCCGCCCCGGGCAGGTCGGTACGGCGGCTCAGCTCTCCGATCGCCTGTAGCGCACGGCACGTGGTGTAGAGCCCGCCTGTCCACCAGTAGGCCTCCCAGTTGCCCTCCGGGCGCTGCTGCTCCAGGAGTCGGCGCACGGCCCGCAGCGCCGCGCTCCGCTCCCGGGCGCCGTCCAGACCGGCCAGCAGCAGCGCCACCACGGCGGTCACGCACGGGTGCGAGGAGGTCCAACCGCGCAGGTCGCCGGCATCGGAGTGGAACCGGACGAGCCAGGGCTCCGGGTCCACGATGGTGGTGAACCCGCCGTCGGGCCGCTGCGTCGACAGCAGCCAGTCCAGCGCCGGCCGCCACCGCTGCGGTTCCGGCGCGCCGACCCGGGTCAGGAACAGCAGGGCGTTCGCCGTGGAGTCGACGTCCACCGGCCACTGGCCGTTGTAGCCCCACCCGGCTCCCGGAACGCGGTTGGCGACGAGCCAATCGGACGCCTTCGCAAGGGAGTTCACCGGATTCGCGGGGGCTGGGGCGTTCGCCGCGGTCGGGGCGTCGGCCGCCGTGCCGACGGTCGCCAGATTCCAGCCGACGTAGCCGGTGACCCAGGCGGTGCTCTGCTGGCCGAGCAGCAGGAAGTCGCCCCAGCGACCGGCCGGATCCTGTTCCCGCCGCAGGTAGCCGGCCGCCGCCGCGAGGGCGCCGGCGATCGCTTCGGCGGTGGATGCGGTCACGGCGGCGCCGGGGGCGGTGCCGGGCCGGGCCGCCGGACGGCCACCGCGGCCCGCGGCGGCGCGCGCCCGGGCCAGCCCGTCCCGGCGCATCCTGTCGAGGTCCGCGCGCAGCCGGCGGACGGACTCGGAGATGCCGATGAGCCGCTCCACCCAGCCCGCGGGCGGCAGGTCGGTCACCGCGGCCAGCGCACGGCCCAGCTGCACGGCGGCCTCGTCGAGGGTGTGCTCGGCGAGGCCGCCGTAGTGGAGGCGGCGGGCCGCGTCGGCGACCAGCTCGCCGCGGGCGGCACGGCTCGCCGCGGGCGTCAGGCCAAGCTCTGCGAGCAGCCGGGGGACGAGCTGCGAGGGGTGGCCGTGCAGGAAGTCCTCCTTCCAGTCGACGCATTCGCGGTATCGGGCGAGCCCGGCGTACAGGCGGCTCTGCGACTCGGTCACCGGTCCGACGGGATCCGGTGTCCCGGCCAGTGCGGCGAACGCCTCGGTGGTGGTGTGCGCGAGCTCCGCCCCGGCGCCGGCGGGATCCCACGGGCGGAGGTAGCCGGTGGTGAGCGACTGCCAGAGGGACTCCCGGCCCGGCAGGTCGTCCGCCAACTGCCGGACGGCGAAGCGACGCAGGGACGCGCACTCGCGGTCGACCCGGGCCGGTGGGCTCTGGCCCCGGCTCTGGCGGAACCGCAGGAAGCGGGCCGCGCCGCCCGCCCGCGCGGCCAGCGCCACCCGTCGGGCCGCGCCCATCGGAACGGTCGCGAAGTACTCGTACAGCAGGAACGGCGCGTGGTCGAAGAGCGCCCCGGGGAGCGGCTGCGCCGGGTCCCACGGGCGGTCCTCGCGGCCGGGCAGGCCCGCCCACCGCTCGGCGAACTCCCGGTCGGTCTCACGGGTCTCCATCAGCAGCAGTGTCACGCTCGCCTCCGTCCCAGGGCTTGTCTCGCGCGGCTCATCGGATCAGGTCGCGGCGTCGGGGTACGCGCATCGCAGGGCGGGTCCCCGGAGCACCGGCGACCGACGACGACGCGGCGAGGTGCGTGTCCTGGGGCACCTCCCGGCCGAAGGCCGGGGGAGCGTCGCGCACCCGGCAAGGATCCACAGGATCCGCCTCAGGCCACGGACTCGGCGCGGTAGGCGCGGAGCAGCACGTCGGGGGCCTGGGCGCCGCCCGGCCCGGATCCCTTCACCAGCCGGTGCCCGAGGTACCGGCCGACCGCCGGCGGCACCCAGCCCGGCACCCCGCCCGACGGCTCCGGGCGGCCCGGCCGCCACGGCTCGGGCGGCTCGTCGAGGCCGAGCGCCAGCAGGCCGTCCAGCCACGGGCGGTGCTGGTCGAGCCAGTCCAATTCGGCGGCGGAGACGCCGAGGTGCTCGGCCAGACCGTACTGCGGGAGGGCCCGGCGCGAGGCCGCGATCGCCAGACCGACCTGGCACAGGGCCTCGCCCGTGGTGCGCGCCGGGCCGGCGGCCGCCAGGCTCCGGAACTGTTCCGCCAGCACCGCGGGCCCGGGTGTGCGCGGCTCCCGGTGGGCGTCGAGCCAGGGCCGCCAGGACGCCGCCACCGGTGTCGCGGGTGTCCGCCGGTCGCCCCGCCAGGCATCCGCCCCGACTTCCGCCGTCGGCCCGGCCGGGGCACCGTGCGGAGCGGTGGCGGGCGGCACGGTCGGCAGGTCGAGGCCGAGCGAGGGGCCCGCGATCCGCTGCCGGGTGGTCCGGATGGCGGCGTGCCAGCTCCCCTCGGGGACCCGGTCGGCCGCGCCCTCGGCACGGTCCAGGTGGCCGAGCGCCAGCGCGCGGACCTCCTCGACCACGCCCTCCCTGGCGAGCAGCTCCGCCACCTCGGACACCGGGGGCCGCTCGGCCGACTCCACCCGCTGCTGCCAGCCGGCCCGCAGGAACGCCACCGTGAGGGGGTAGGAGTAGTGCCCGCGCCGGTAGTCGATCCGCCAGTCCGCCAGGTCGTCGGCGAGTTGGAAGGCCACGTAGTGGGCGTCGTGGGAGGCCTCCAGCCCGGCCAGCGGCCGCTCGTCCCCGCCGAGTACGGCGAGGGCCGCGAGGCAGCCCTTGGCGATCGCGGACTTGCCCGCGTAGACGAGCTCCAACTCGTCCGTGGAGTACGGCTGGAGCAGGCCGCGGTGCCGGGCCTCCTCGCGCAGCACCGCCTGGCAGAAGTGCCCGAAGTAGC
Organism: Kitasatospora sp. NPDC002543; assembly: GCF_053594915.1. Taxonomy (NCBI): domain Bacteria; kingdom Bacillati; phylum Actinomycetota; class Actinomycetes; order Kitasatosporales; family Streptomycetaceae; genus Kitasatospora; species Kitasatospora sp. NPDC002543. The sequence continues at coordinate 3,691 of NZ_JBSFWR010000158.1, forward strand.
GGTCGAAGTGGTCCCAGAACGGGCTTGCGGGCGGCAGCAGCGCGTACAGCCCGTGCAGCGCCTCGCGCTGGAGGAGGCCGCCCAGCAGCAGGCCGCCCCCGGTGCGGGCGGAGGGGCGGTCCAGGACCTCGTCCAGGGCCAGCACGTAGTCGAAGAGGTACGAGCCGCTGACGGACAGCGCCCGGAGCTGCGCCAGCGAGACGCGGGGGAAGGCGGTGTAGAACAGCAGAGGGTAGGTGTAGAAGACCCGGGGGTCGACACCGGTGGCGATCCGCCGTTCGGACGGCAGGCCGGCGGTCGCCGGCAGGCCGTCCACCTGCAGCAGGCGGGCGACCCGGCGCCGCAGCGGTCGCCGGGCCTCCTCCACCACGGCGTTGTCGCCCCGCCAGCCGACGTGCCGTTCGACCCGCACCCCGCCGTTCGGCCGTTCGGCTACCACCGGCCCGAGACGACCGTCGTGACGACCGTGGTGACGCCGCTCGCCTGGGCCTCGGCCTCGACCCGCGACTCCAGCTCGACGAGCCCCAGCTCGCCGACCGGAAGGTCCTCGAACGGGACCTCCTCGAACGCCAGCTCCTCGAACGGCAGGTCGCCGACGGGCTTGCCGCGCTCCGCCGCCACGTCTCCGGCCATCATGTTCTCCTTCGTCTCGGTGCACCGGTCTCCCGTGCACGACTTCGGTCGGCGGGCCGCGGCCGGGCGGATCCGCCCGGCCGGGGCCCGGTCACCCGGCGACGGTGCCGACCGGCTCCCGCCGCAGCCCCAGCGCCGTCACGTGGCGCTCGGTCAGATGGTGCTTCGCGGCGAACGCGCGCCGCTGCGAGGTGTTGCGGATGACCAGCTCCGGACGGGACAGCAACTGACGGACCGGGTCGCGGATCTCCAGCCGGTCCCCGGGCCGGACCAGCGGGTCGGCGGTGCGCGGGACCGAAACCTCCAGGAAGGCGTAGCCGCGGCCCCGGGACGCCGTCAGGTTCACGAACAGCAGGTCGGACGCTACGCGCTCCACGTCGAGGCCGCCACCGGTGCGCAGCGCGGAGCTCAGTTCCCGGACGTCGTGCTCGAAGGCCCGGAACACCGTCGCGTCCTCGGTCAGCCGGCGCTGCAGGGCGTACCGCAGTTCGACGTACGCCATGAGGTCGCGCAGGACCGGGGCGGACGGTCCGAGCCCGTCCAGGACCTCGGCCGCCAGGTACCGGCACAGGTCCGGGACGAACCCGTAGAGGTAGTAGTCCGGCCGGAGCTGCTCCGGACCGACGTGCCGGTGCTGCCAGCGCGTCCAGCCGGTCAACACCTGACGCAGGTCCGCGCCGGCGGTGCGCAGCCCGATGAACAGCGTCGGGCAGGTGTAGGTGGCGGCGGAGATCGCCTTGGCCAGGTCGCGGTCGAGGTGCGGCGTCGGGATGTGGTAGAAGCTCGGGAAGATGTCGGGGTGGCGGGTGACCGTCGCGATCTCCTCCTCGTCCAGCAGGAAGAGCGAGATGTCGGAGCTGTGCCCGTCGAAGCGGAGTTCCTCGCGGTGCTCCTCGTACAGCGGACTGCCCACCAGCGGTGCCAGCAGGTGCATCTGCGCCTGGGTGTCCGGCGAGAGCTCCAGGACGTCGAGCGCGAGGTCGAGCGAGGCGATCGCGTCCTCGGTGGTCTCCTCCGGGAAGCCGACGATCAGGGAGGCGGTGCAGGAGATCCCGTGGTCGGTGCCGGAGCGGACGACCGGCAGGACGGCGTCCGTGCGCAGCCGCTTGCGCACCAGTGGCTGCATCCGCTGGGATCCGGTCTCGATCCCGAAGAACATCCCGCGGCAGCCGGCGGCGGCCATGGTGGCCAGGAGCTCGTCGTCCACCCGGTCGGTCCGCGCGCTGCACGCCCACTCGAAGCCGTGCCCGCCGTCGAGCAGGGCTTCGCAGAACGCCAGGACCCACCGTCGGTCGACGGTCAGCATGTCGTGCACCAGGTCGAACCGGGTGAATCCGTGGGCGTCCCGCAGGTGCCGCATCTCGGTGATCAGCCGGGCCGGCGACTTGATCCGGTATTCGCGGTTGAAGAACACGTTGGTCGAGCAGAACGTGCACCCGTACGGGCAGCCGCGGCCCGCCTCCACCGGTGCGAGGTCCTGCGGGGTCCGCTCGAACGGGTACAGGTCGTAGGCGGGGAAGGGCAGTTCGTCCAGGTCGTGCAGCAGGGGGGCGGCGGGTTCGCGCACCGGGCCGCCGTCCGTCCCCCGCCAGGTGGTGCCGGCCACGCCGGCCAGGTCGTCGCCCGCCGCCCACCGGTCGAGCACCCGGACGAGGGACCGGTCCGCCTCGTTGCGCACGACCGCGTCGATCCAGCCGAACTCGCGCAGGGTCGCGACGTCCACCACGGACGCCTGCGGGCCGCCGAGCAGGATCCGCACGCCGGGATCCAGCTCGCGGCACTGCCGGGCCAGCGCCAGGGTCTGAGGGTAGGAGTTGCACATCGTGGTGAGGCCGACGACCTCGGGCCGGGACTCGCAGATGAGCTCCGCCACCTCCCGGTGGAACTCCGGCCCGTCACCCACCCGGCCCTCCAGCAGCGCGAGCGTCGGATCCACCACCACCGGTTCGTGTCCGCTGCGCCGGGCCACCGCGGCCAGCCCGAGGAGGTTCAGCGGCACGTACGGCGAGGGGACCTTGCCGAAGTGCCAGTCGGCGTTGAAGCACGTCACGAGAGCCAGTCGCATCCTCGGCCCACCACACCCTGTCCCGGCCCGGGGGACCGTCGCTGCCGTCGCGTCGAAGAGTCATCCAATCCATCCGCGCACGATGTGCCAGCGGCCACGCCGCCGCTGCTCGGGCGGAGTACCCCGCCCGGCCGTACCGCCGTGGCCGAGGGGGGCCGACCGGGCGGATGACGCGATCGGGGCCCGTCACGCTCTCAGGAGAGTGACGGGCCCCGACGCAGACCCGTCCGGCGGGCGCCTAGCATCCCGAGGGACCACGGCGGGCAGCGGGAGGGCCGATTCACCGGTGGTTCATGAGGCCGCTCTCGTAGGCGGCGATGACGAGCTGGGCACGGTCCCGGGCGCCGAGCTTGGCGAGGAGTCTGCTGACGTGGAACTTGACGGTGGAGTGCGACAGGTGCAGTTCGTCGGCGATCTCCGTGTTGGACATGCCGTTCGCGATCAGGACGAGAACCTCGCGTTCCCGGTCGGTGATCTCGTCGAGGCGGCGGTTCGCTCCGACCGCCACCTGGGGACGCCTGGTGAACTCGGCCACCAGTTTCCGGGTCACGCGGGGGGAGAGCAGGGCCTCGCCGTCCGCGATGACGCCGATGGCCGTGAGGAGGTCCTCCGGCGGGGTGTCCTTCAGCAGGAAGCCGCTGGCGCCCGCGTGGAGCGCGGTGAACACGTAGCGGTCGAGGTCGAAGGTGGTGAGGATCAGGATCCGCACCGGTGGTGGGTCGTCGCCGCCGAGCAGTCGCCGGGTGGCCTCGATCCCGTCCATTCCGGGCATCTGGATGTCCATCAGGGCGACGTCGGGCCGTTCCCGTCGGACGACCTCGACCGCCTCGGCTCCGTCGCCGGCCTCGCCGACCACCGTGAGGCCCGGCGTGGTGTCGACGAGGACTCGGAAGCCGGCGCGGACGAGGGCCTGGTCGTCGCAGATCACCACCCGCACGTCCCCGCTCACGCCGATTCCCCCGTGGGGAACCGGGCCCAGACGCGGAAGCCACCGAGCGGAAGGTGGCCGGCGGCGAAGTCGCCGCCGGAGAGCGCGACCCGTTCCCGCATGCCGATCAGGCCGTGACCGACCTGGCCGCCAGGGCTGTCGGGCGCGACGGCGGGGCCGGGGCGGCCGGGCGGACCGGCGCGGTCGCGGCCCTCGTCGGTCACCTCGATCTCGATGCCGTCCGGGTGGTAGCTGACCTGGGCCCGGGCGCGGGCGGTCGCAGAGTGCTTGACGGAGTTGGTCAGCGCCTCCTGGACTATCCGGTAGCCGGCCAGGTCGATCGACGGCGGGAGCTGCCGGGCGGCGCCTCTGATCCGCAGCTCGACCTGGAGCCCGGTGCGGCCGGTCTGCTCGATCAGTGAGGGGAGGTCGCTCAGTCCGGGTTTCGCCAGGTCCGAGGCGGCCGCCGCGTCGGCGGTGGGTGGTTCCTCCCGCAGCACGTCGAGCAGGGCCCGCACTTCGCGCAGAGCCGTGCGGCTGACGGTCTCGATCGCGGTCAGCGCCTTGGCGGCCTCGTCGGGGTGTCCGGCGATGACGTGGCGGCCGACGCCGGCCTGCACGGCTATCACGCTCATGCTGTGGGCCATCACGTCGTGCAACTCGCGGGCGATGCGCAGACGTTCCTCGATGGCCGTCCGTTGCGCCTCCTCGATGCGGGCCTGCGCCTGGCGTTCCGCCTGGGCCCGCAGCCCGGCGTCGTGGGCCCGCTGTGACCTGATCATCATGCCGGCCGCCCAGAAGGCCACGATCGGCGCGCTCTGTCCCAACCACATCGCGGCCCACGCGGTGTCGAGGAGAACCGGGCCGCGGCCCATCGCCATACCGGCGCCGACGACGGCCTCGGCGAGCACCAGGCCGACCAGGGCCCGGCACCGCGGCTGGGAGAGCGCGAACTGGTAGAGGCAGAACGCGACGGCCAGCGAAGGGAACTTGACGAACCCGTAGGCCGCCATCGTGGCGTACGTCGCCAGCGACACCCCGAGGGCCGACCGGGGCCACAGCCGTTTGGCCGCCACCGCGCAGGCCAGCAAGGTCAACAGCGAGTACCAGCCCCGGAGCGAGAGTCCGGCGGTGGCGAGCTGGGCGTCGGTGGGACGCCCCCACAGCAGGAGCGCGATGCCGACCGCGGCGTCCAGCCCGACGAGTTGGACGCGGGTCAGCCGTTTGGTGAGCGGGGGCCGAAGGTGCACGTCCTGACAGTATGCGCGGGCGCGTGGGCGGGCCATCCGTCTGCGGTCGCATCTTCGGACCTGTACCTGCGGCCAGGTGCGCACACGGTGTCCGGGCCCGGGGCCCGGACACCGACTCCGTGCCGCGGCCTGATCCGGTGGACAGGCCGCGACCGCCATCGTGGAAAGCCGTCCGACACCTGACGGCCTTCGAAGGATGGAGCACCCGCATGACCCTCGACCGAGCACCCGCCCCGGATCAAGCACCGGGGTCCGGCCGGGCACCGGCTCGCGTGCCCGAGCCCGCCGCCCGCGGCGAGAAGATCACCAAGATCCACGGCACGGGTGACGCGAAGGTCACGGCGCTGGACGCGATCGACATCGAGATCGAGGGCGGCGCGTTCACCGCGATCATGGGCCCGTCCGGCTCGGGCAAGTCGACCCTGATGCACTGTCTGGCGGGCCTGGACTCAGTGGACGGCGGCCGGATCTGGATCGGCGACACCGAGCTCACCGCGCTGCGCGAGCGCGAGCTCACCGAGCTGCGCCGCGACCGGATCGGCTTCGTCTTCCAGTCGTTCAACCTCATCCCGGCCTTGTCCGCCCTGGAGAACATCACCCTGCCCATGGCGATCGCGGGCCGCACGCCCGACCGGGCCTGGCTCAACGAGATCGTGGTGACCTTCGGCCTGGCGGACCGGCTGCACCACCGGCCCTCGGAACTGTCCGGCGGGCAGCAGCAGCGGGTCGCCTGTGCTCGAGCCCTCGCGGGCCGGCCGGGGATCGTGTTCGCCGACGAGCCCACGGGGAACCTGGACTCCGAGGCCGGGAGCGAGGTGCTGCGGCTGCTGCGCCGGAGCGTGGACGAGCTCGAACAGACCGTCGTCATGGTGACCCACGACCCGACCGCCGCGGCGTTCGCCGACCGCGTGGTCTTCCTCGCCGACGGCCGGGTGGCCGGCGAGCTGCGGTCCCCGACCGCCGAAGCCGTCCTGCGGCGGATGCGCCGAGGCGGGGGGCAGCACGGATGCTGAAGGTGGCGCTGCGCGGCATCCTCGCGCACAAGGGACGACTGGCGATGTCCTGCCTCGCCGTGGTGCTCTCGGTGGCCTTCGTCACCGGCACGATGATCTTCATCGGCACGGTCAACGGGGCCTTGGACGACGCTGCGGCGGCGAGCGCCCCGGACGCCACCGTCACCGCCCCGCTGCCGGCGGGCACGGGGCCGGCCGAGGCCGGCGACGCGGTGCAGCGGGCCGTGGTCGGTGAGGGCGGCACGCTGCCGGACGCCGACACCCTGGTCGGGACGGTGCGCGCCGTGCCGGGCGTGGCGGCGGCCTACCCCGACGTCACGGTCGACACCGCGACGCTGACCGACTCGCAGGGCAAGGCGATCGACGCGGGCGGCGGGATGTCCGGCTTCGGCGCCAAGAGCAGCATCCCCGTACTGGCAGGCAACTGGGTCGACTCCGACCGGTCGCCGGTGCGGCTCGCCGGCGGCCGTGCCCCGCAGGGCCCTGACGAGGCCGTGCTCGACCGCATCTCGGCCGACCGCGCCCACGTGCGGATCGGGGACACGATCCGGGTGGTCGCCGTCCCCGGCACGTTCGAGGCCAGGGTCACCGGCATCGCCGACTTCAAGGCCGCCGGCCAGGGCAACACCCGCATCTACGTCGACACCGCCACCGCCCGGCAGCGGCTGCTCGGCAAACCCGGCGCGGCCACCTCGATCCGGGTGGACGCGGCCGCCGGTGTGACACCCGCCGATCTCCGTCGCGGCCTGGCCGCCGCCCTGGGCGGCGCGGTCCACGTCCAGGCCAAGGATCCGACCGCCGTGAGCCCGGACAACGGGGCCGGTCAGACCACTGACTTCCTCGGCACGGTGATGACGGGCTTCGCGGTGGTGGCCGTCCTGGTCGGCGTGCTCCTCATCTTCAACACCTTCTCGATGCTGGTCGGGGCCCGGACCCGCGAGCTCGGCCTGCTGCGTGCGATCGGCGCGAGCCGCCGGCAGGTGAACCGGTCCGTCCTGCTCGAAGCACTGGCCCTCGGCCTCGTGGGCTCCACCCTCGGCATCGGTACCGGGATCGGGCTGGCCGTCGGACTGCACGCGGCGATGCCCTCCTTCGGCCTCGACCTGGGCCCGACCCCGCTGGTCGTCGGGCCCGCTTCCGTGCTGGTCGGCTACGCCGTCGGCACCGCGGCCACGTTGGCCGCGGGGGTGATCCCGGCGCGGCGCGCGGGACGCGTCCCGCCGATGGCCGCCCTCCGCGAGGCTGCCGCGCCGAGCACCCGGCCCGGCCGGGCCCGCACGCTGACCGGCGCGGCGCTGCTGCCGGCCGGGGCCGGTCTGCTGATCGCGGGCCATGCCGGGACGGTGCCGGGCATGTTGCTGATGTCGATCGCCTTCTTCCCGCTCGGGCCCGCTCTTGTCCGCGGCGTCGTCCCGGTCCTGACGGCCGCCTTCCCACGGCTCTTCGGGCCGATCGGCGCGATCGCCGTCGGGAACACGCTGCGCAACCCGCGCCGCACCGCCGCCACCTCTGCCGCGCTGATGATCGGTATCTGCGTGGCAACGACGATGGCCGTCTCGGCGGCCTCCGCCTCGGACTCCATGGCGGCTCGCACCGACCGGATGCTCGGCGCGGACTTCATCGTCAGCGGACAGCAGGCGCAGGCGCAGTTCGGACCCGAGGCCGCCGCGGCGGCGCGGCGGGTACCGGGAATCGGCGAGGTCGTCAGGGAACGGATCACCAAGGCCACGCTCACCGCCGGAGCGACCACGCTGTCCACCACCGTCTACGGCGACGAGCCCGGCTTCCCCACCGCGATGCACGAGACCTACACAGCGGGCGATCCGCGAACCGCGCTCACCCGCGGCCAGATCGTCCTCGTGGACGCCATGGCCGAGCGGCTCGGCGTCGGGATCGGCGACCAGGTCACCCTCGCCGGACCGGGCAGCCCCCCGGTGACCCTGACGATCGGCGCCGTTCAACGCCAAGAACCGCCCGGCATGTCGATGGGCCGGGTACGACTCGCGCCCAGCGTCGGACTCGACGTCCTGTCCGCCCTGGCTCCCACCGCCTCCGACACCACCCTGTTCGCCTTCACGGCCCGCGGCGCGGACCCGACAGCGGTCGGGAAGGCGCTCACCACGGCGCTGGCCGGGTACCCACAGCTGGCCGTGCAGGACCGGGCGGCCTACAAGGCATCCGTCCGGAGCAGCGCCGACCGGATGCTCTCGATGGCGTACGGGCTGCTGGCCCTCGCGGTCGTCATCGCGGTGCTGGGCGTGGCCAACACGATGGCCATGTCGGTCGGGGAACGGACGCGCGAGATCGGCATGCTGCGCGCGGTCGGCGCCTCACGCCGCGAAGTCCGCCGGATGGTCCGCCTGGAGTCGGTCGTGATCACCGCGCTGGGGGCGCTGTCAGGCGTGTCGCTCGGCATCGCCTGGGGGATCGCCCTCCACCGCATGGCGGGTGAGGGCCAGACCGTCCTGTCAGTGCCCTGGATCACCCTCGCGGAACTGACGGCGGCCGCCGTGATCGCCGGCCTCCTCGCGGCGCTGGCCCCGGCTGCGCGGGCGGTTCGCCTCGACATCCCGTCCGCGCTGGCCGCGGACTAGGGACGCGCTGCGTTCCCGCTCGGCGAAGACCGTGCGGAACGCCCCCCGGGTGAGCCCGTCCCCGGCGGCCGTCACGCCGCCGGAGCCGTGGGCGGCCGGACACGAACGGGTCTTCGGGAGTTCGTGGCCGCCGGCCGCTCATGGCGGCGACCCGGCCGAGGCGGGCGCGTCGGTGACCCGCGCGCCCGCCGGGCGGCCCCGCCACCGGTCCAGGTTGGTGGACGGGTG
>NZ_JBSFWR010000159.1:0-12352 GCF_053594915.1 Kitasatospora sp. NPDC002543
GCACGGCGCTCGGCCCCGGCCGACGAGCCGCCGGCCGGCGGCTCGTCGGTGGGCGGCGCACCGCCCGAGGGCGCGCCGGTGGGCCCGGGTGTCCGCCCCTCCTCGACTCCTGAGCCCGATCCGGAGCCCGAGCCACTGCATCCGGCCAGCAGCAGAACGGTGGCCGCCGCGACTGCCGTCAACGCGCGAATCCTCATGTCCCACAGGCTAGTTGACGCGACCTCAGTTCTCGTACGCCGGCGGGTCGACCGGGCCCCGCCGGCCGGCCGGGGGCGTCAGCCGGCGCCGCGCTCCAGCCGCACCAGGGCGTCCACCGCGACCCGTCCGCCGCCCTCGGCCCCGCCCTCACCCCGGCCCGCTTCCCCGCTCCGATGGCCGGGCTCACCGCCGACCGTACGGTGCACCCGCTCGGCGCGGACGGTGCGCAGCCCGCGATCGGCGAGGTCGGCGAGGACGTCCTCCGGGGTGAAGAGCACGGCCGGGTCCTGCGGGCCGCCGACGCCCTCGGTGAGGTTGCTCAGGTCGTGTCCGACGACCAGCAGGGTGCCGCCGGGGGCGAGCGCCCCGGCGGCGCGGCGCAGCGCCGCCCGGCGGTCCGCGGCGGGGATCTGCAGGTAGGCGATCAGGACGAGGTCGTAGCCGGCGGCGGGGGCCTCGAAGGAGCGGGCGTCGCCGTGGCGCCAGGTGAGCCGGTCGGCGACCTCGTCGGGCAGGTCGGCGGTGAGCCGCTCGGCGCGTTCCAGGGCGACGGCGGAGAAGTCCACGCCGGTGACCTCCCAGCCCTGGGCGGCCAGCCAGATGGCGTTGCGGCCCTCTCCGGCGGCCAGGTCCAGCGCGTGACCGGGGGTGCGGCCGGCCAGTTCGCGGACCACCCACTGGTTGGGCGCGGCACCCCACACCAGCTCGCTCGCGGCGTCGCGGTCGTCCCAGTCCCGGCTGTCCATCGCGCCTCCTCCGTTCGACGGGCCTGCTCGTACCGGCCAACCTACCGGGCCGCCGCCGGCCCGGCCCGGAACGGTCCAGCGGGCGGACACCCTTGACGGCGATTATTGGTCCAGTCCAATCTGTTCAGTCGTGACGTGCACGGGTCGGCCGCCCGTCGTGTCCGCGCACCGTTCGTCAGCACGTGTCACCAGCCCGCGCGCCCCCACCGCGCGCGGGCCGGCTCCCCTCGGCCCGTCCCGGGCCAACGCACCGCCGGAACCCCCACACATCCGGAGGACCCACCGCATGCACGACCGTGTCCTGCCCGCACAGCCCGCCCACCCCGCCGGGGAGGGCGCCGGCCGCCGGGCCGCCCGGCGCAGAAGGGCCACCGCGCTGGCCCTCGCCGCCACCCTGACCACCAGCGGCGCCGCCATCGCCCTGACCTTCGGCTCCGCCTCCGCCGCCCCGGTCAACCTGCTGGCCAACGGCGACTTCGAGACCGGCACCCTGGCCGGCTGGACCTGCTCCAACGGTTCGGTCGTCACCACCCCGGTGCACGGCGGGAGCCGCGCGCTCAGCGGCGCCGCCTCGGCCGCCGACACCGCGCAGTGCCAGCAGACCGTGGCCGTCCAGCCGAACACCACGTACACCCTGGCCGGCTGGGTCCAGGGCAGCTACGTCTACCTGGGCGCCACCGGCACCGGCGTCAACTCCTCGGTCTGGACGCCCGGCGGGACCGGCTGGAACCAGCTGAGCACCACCTTCACCACCGGTGCCACCACGACCTCCGTCTCGGTCTTCACCCACGGCTGGTACGGCACCGGCACGTACTACGCGGACGACCTCACCCTGACCGGCCCGGCCGGCCCCACCACCTCCGCGAGCCCGACCGCCACCGCGAGCCCGACGGCCAGTCCCACGGCCGGCCCGACGGCCACCGCGAGCCCCACCGCCACCGGGAGCCCGACGGCGACCGGCACCCCGACCGGCACCCCCACCAGCACCACCCCGGCCCCGACGGGCACCGCGACCGGCCCGGCCGGGGACGGCAAGGTCACCACCCCGACCGGCTTCGCGGTCACCAGGACCACGTCCAACGCGGTGGTGCTCACCTGGCAGCCGTCCACGCTGACCAGCGGTGACGGCGCGGTCGCCTACAAGGTGTGGTCCAACGGCCAGCTCGTCGCCACCTCGATGGGCACGTCCGTCACGGTCAGCTCGCTGCTGCCGGGCCGGAGCTACACCTTCAGCGTCCAGGGCTACTCCGGCAGCCACGCCTCCGCCCAGTCGGCGCCGGTGTCCACCACGACCGCGGCGGCCCCCGCCCAACAGCCGGTCCGCTCGGCCTACTTCGATCAGTGGGGCGTCTACGAGAACGCGTACAACGCCAAGAACGTCGACACCAGCGGCGCCGCGTCCAAGCTGGACGTCATCCACTACGCGTTCGCCAACATCGATCCCACCAAGTTCACCTGCTTCCAGGCGGTGAAGGCCTCCGACTCGGCCAACGAGTCCAACCCGAACGCCGGTGACGGCGCGGGCGACGCCTACGCCGACTACCAGGCCGACTACGGCTCCGGCACCAGCGTGGACGGCAGCGCCGACACCTGGGAGCAGCCGCTCAAGGGCAACTTCAACCAGCTGCGCCAGCTGAAGGCCAAGTACCCGAACCTGCGCTTCACCATCTCGATCGGCGGCTGGACGTACTCCAAGTACTTCTCCGACGCGGCGGCCACCGACGCCTCCCGGAAGACCTTCGTCTCCTCCTGCGTCGACATGTTCCTCAAGGGGAACCTGCCGACCGGGGTCGCCGGTGACGCCTCCGGCGGCCAGGCCTCGGCGGCGGGCCTCTTCGACGGCATCGACATCGACTGGGAGTACCCGGGCTCGGCCGGCGGCCACACCGGCAACCACTACTCCGCGGCCGACAAGCAGAACTACACCCTGCTGCTCAAGGAGTTCCGCACCCAGCTGGACGCCCTCGGCGCCGCCCAGGGCAAGCGCTACATCCTGAGCGCCGCGCTGCCCAGCGGCCAGGACAAGGTCGCCCAGCTGGAGACCGACAAGATCGGCGCCTACCTGGACTACGCCGACGTGATGTCCTACGACATGCACGGCGCGTGGGACGCCACCGGCCCGACCAACCACCAGGACCCGCTGCACGACAGCCCGGCCGACCCGACCACGCCGATCACCCCGGGCACCCGCAAGTACAACGTGGACACCACGCTCGCCGCGTACACCACCGGCCTGCCCGAGTACGGCATCCCCGGCGGCTTCCCGGCGAACAAGATCGTGCTGGGCATCCCGTTCTACTGGCGCGGCTGGACCGGCGTCCCGGCCGGCTCCAACTACGGCCTGTACCAGAGCGCGACCGGCCCGACGGCGAAGAAGCCGCTGAGCCAGGAGGCCGGCCTGGCCGCCTGGAAGGAGCTCAACCCGACCGCGGCGCAGACCCACTGGGACCCGGTCACCGAGAGCGCCTGGGTCTACGACGGCACCAACTTCTGGACCGGCGACAACCCGCAGGCCGTCCAGGCGCGCGGGGCCTACGCCAAGAGCAAGGGCCTGGGCGGGCTGTTCGCCTTCTCCCTGGAGAACGACGACGCCTCCGGCACGATGCTCAACGCGATGGACAGCAGCCTGCGCTGACGGTCCGTCATGCGAGGCCTGACGAGCGACGGCCCGCGCGGAACCCCGCGCGGGCCGTCCGCGGTTCAGCGCGGCGGAACCGGGTCCGCCCCGCCCGCGCCCGGGCGGCAGCGCAGCAGCCGCCCGGCCGTCAGCCGGGCCCCGCGCAGCGCGCCGTGCCGGTGCAGCGCCTGCACCGCGTAGGTCGAGCAGGACGGCGTGTACGGGCAGCAGGCCGGTCGACGGGGGCTGACCTCGGTGCGGTAGTAGCGCACCGCGCCGTACAGCGCACCGGCCGCGAACCCGCGCGGGGCCGGTGCGGACGGGTCGGCCGTCCGGTGCCCGCGCACTCCGGCGAGGGCGAAGCGGACGCCGGAGGCCATCATCACGGGGATCAGGGCGATCAGGCAGGGATCGGCGAACTCGCAGCAGCCGTCGAGGCAGCAGTCCGTGCCCTCGCGCCGGAGCCGCTTGCGCCGCTCGGCCTTGGCATGCTCCTCCTTGCGGTAGCTCCTGCGGTGGTCCTCCCGGACCCGGCGCTGCTTCCGCCGCCGGAGCCGCTCCGAGGCGGGCAGCCACCACCAGGCGCGCTCCGGGCGGGCCGACGGGACGTGGGGGCCGGGATCCGGCGTCGGGTCGGACACTGCGGGCGGTCCCCTCGTTCGCTCCGCCGGGGGCCGACCCCCGACGATCCGGGCAAGATTATCCGAAGATCACCTGCCCGGATCGGCCCAACCCCCGACCACTCCCGACCGCCGGGGCGGTCAGCTGAAGAGCGAGGGGAAGAGGTCCTCGAACGGCTGGGTGGTCACCGAGACGCTCCGCGCGAACGGATTGTCGAAGTCCCAGATCATGAACAGCGCGAAGGCGATCAGCACGCTGAAGCAGAGCGCCAGGATCAGCTCCCTCGGCGTGTTCCGGATCTGGAGCGCGAACAGCATGCCGACGGTCACCACCGCCCCGCCGATCAGGCCGAGCCAGACCACGCCCGGCATCGTCGGACCGGCGTTCTGCCCGCGCGAGTTCCGGGCGTCGGACGCCTGCCCGATCAGGTCCGTCATCGACTGGTAGGCCCCCGACTCCAGGTCGGAGGCGGGCGAGCGGGTGCCGACGTCGGTCTGGAGCTTCTGCAGCAGCTGATCGCCCTTGTCGGTGATCCCGCCGTTCTTCTGCATGTAGCTCCACTCGGTGTTCACCACGTACGAGACGTAGGCGTCCACGTCGGCCCGGACCTGGTCCCGGAACTCCGCCGGGTAGATCACCGCGCGGTCGCTCACCTGGCGCAGCGACTGCGCCTCGCGGAACAGGTCGTCCTGGGCGGCGCCGCGCGCCTCCCAGACCCCCGCGATGGCGAGACCGAGGACGATCGCGTAGACCACCCCGATCATCATGGTGATGTACTCGATGACGTCCGGGGTCTCGTCGGTGCTCTCCTCGAAGCCCGCTTGACGGCGCCTCAGCAGCAGCACCACCACGACCACGGCGACGGCCGCCGCCATGGCGATGGTCAACGCCATCCATTCGGACATGGGAACTCCCTTCTCTGACATGGCATGTGACGGAACGAACAGCTGGGGATCCACCCTCGGATCCCGGTCGGCGAACGCGTCAGGAGCGGCCCGACCTGCCGCCGCCTCGCCCCCGACCGGGGCGCAGGGCCACCGCGGCGACCACACCGGGGACCATGATCACCAGCAGCGTGGTGGTCGTCGGGGTGCCCTGGTGGGACGGCGGGGAGAGCGCGGACTTCGCCCCCCGGGGGTGGAACGCGGGCCGTGCCGACGGGGTCGGCCACAGCGGGCTCGGACGCGTCGGGCTCGGCGAAGCGGCGGGGCTCGGGGCCGCCGGCGCGGGGGGCGGGGCCGGGGCCGGGGCCGCCGGGGCAGGTGCCGGCGGTGGCGCGGACGCGGGCGGCGCCGGGGAGGCCGGGGGCGCCGGGGGCGCGGGCGAGGGGCTGGGGGCCGGCGTCGCGCTCGGGGTCGGCGTGGTCGGTGACGAGGTGGGGCTCGGACTCGGACTCGGACTCGGCGACGCGGTGGGGGTGGGCGACGGTGTAGGAGTGGGCGTCGGGGTGGGCGTCGGAGTCGGAGTCCGCGTGGCCGACGGCGTGGGCGTGGGGCTCGGGGTGGGTGTCGGGCTCGGGCACGGGTGGTGATGGTGATGGTGGTGCCAGCCGTGGCCTCTGTACTCCTCATCCCCGTACTCGCCGTCGCCGTACTCGTCGTCCTGGTCGCTGCCGTCATGGCCCGGCCCGGCCTGCCCGGAACCACCGTGCCCCTCGACCGGCCGCCCGCTCTCGCTCCGCAGCCCCGCCGGCCGCGAGGGCAAGGTGAAGGGCGGCGAGGGGAAGTGGGGCGAGGGGTGGGACGGCGACGGTAAGTGCGAGACGGTGGGCTTCGGGCCCGGCTTGTGCGTGTGGCAGGGGCGGTGCCCGTGCGGGGGCTTCGGTTCGTGGTGCCCGGGGCCGGAGCCCGGAGCGACGCTGACCCCGACCTGGACGTCCACGTCCACGCCGACGGTCACCTGCCCGCCCGGCCGTACCGATATCGAGACGTCGGTCTCCTCGCACACGCAGGTATCCACCACCGGGCCGTGCGGGTACCCGCCGGAGTTCCCGGCACCGGAGGCGGTCGCACCGCCGACCAGCGCGCAGATCGCGACCACACCGGCCGTCGCGCCGATCAGCCGCACCCGCCGCCCGGGGGGCGTGCCCCCACCGCCGCCGCGCGGTATCCGGCGGATCTGCCGACGCTGGGGCATGGCTCCACTCACCTCTCGGGTCGTCCGGGGAGGACGGAACGGGCTCGGGCCGACCGGCCGCGACGGATTGGGCAGAACGAGTGAGAAAGATCGAATACGGTCGCAATCCCGACAGGAAATCCATCGGGCACGACCAGAAGTGATCAGACACAGTCAGGCGGACGGCCCGCCTGCCGGGGCGGGCCGTCCGTCATCAGGTCAAACGATCTTCGAGCCGAGCGGTTACGGCCCGTGCTCGCGGGTTCCGCGCGCTCAGCTGCGGCGGTGCGCGATCTCCACGTTCTCCAGCACACCGACCGCGTCCGGCACCAGGATGGCGGCCGAGTAGTAGGCGCTGACCAGGTACGAGATGATCGCCTTCTCGTCGATGCCCATGAAGCGGACCGAGAGCGAGGGCTGGTACTCGTCCGGGATGCCGGTCTGGTGCAGGCCGATGACGCCCTGGTTGTCCTCACCGGTACGGATCACGAGGATCGAGCTCGTGTTCTCCTTGGTGATCGGGATCTTGTTGCACGGCAGGATCGGCACCCCGCGCCAGGCCGGCACCTGCTGCCCGCCGAGGTCGACGTGGGTGGGGTACAACCCGCGGGCGTTGAACTCCCGGCCGATCGCGGCGATGGTCCGCGGGTGGGCGAGCAGGTAGTCGGGGTCACGGCGGCGGTTGAGCAGCTCGTCCAGGTCGTCCGGGGTGGGCGGGCCGGAGTGGGTCTGGATCCGCTGGTCGAAGTCGGCGTTGTTGAGCAGGCCGAACTCCGGGTTGTTGACGATCTCGTGCTCCTGGCGCTCGCGCAGGGCCTCGATCGTCAGCCGCAGCTGGTGCTCGGTCTGGTTCATCGGCTGGTTGTACAGGTCCGCGACGCGGGTGTGCACCTTGAGGACGGTCTGCGCGACGCTGAGCTCGTACTCGCGGGGCTTGAGCTCGTAGTCCACGAAGGCGCCGGGCAGTTCGTACTCGCCGTGGTGGCCGGCCGACATGGCGATCTCGGCCTCGCCGCGCTCGTTCTGCGCCTGGAGCGGCAGGGCCAGGAAGGCCTGGAGGTGCTCCTGGAGGCTGGGCGCGTTGTCCCGGATGGCGGCGAAGTCCGCCCGGGTCAGCGTCAGGGCGACACCGGCGGTGGCCGTCTTGGCGGTGAACTCCCAGACGGCGTCGGGGTTCAGCAGCGCGTCGTCGCCGAAGCGGTCGCCGTCGCCGGCCACGCCGACCACGGTGTCGTCGCCGTACTTGCCGGTGCCGATCTGGTTGATCTTTCCGTGGGCGATCAGGAAGATCTTGTCGGCGGCCTCGCCCTGGGTGGTGAGCACCTCGCCGGGGCCGAAGTCCCGCTGCTGGCAGCGGTCGGCCAGCGCGGCGAGGACGTCCTCGTCCTCGTAGCCGCGCAGCAGGGCCAGCTCGCCCAGCTCCGCCGGGATCACCCGGACCTGGGAGCCCGTCTTGATGAACTCGACCACGCCGTTGCCGACGGCGTAGGTGAGCCGACGGTTGACCCGGTAGGCGCCACCGGCCGCCTGCACCCAGGGGAGCACCTTGAGCAGCCAGCGGGAGGTGATCTCCTGCATCTGCGGTGCGGACTTGGTCGTGGTGGCAAGGTTTCGGGCAGCGGCCGTCGCAAGGCTCTGCTGCTTGGCCTGCACTGCCTCCGGGCTCGTGTCCACGGTCATCGGCAGGGCTCTCCGTTTCCTGTGATCGGGCACACGTCCAGGGGCACACCGG
Organism: Kitasatospora sp. NPDC002543; assembly: GCF_053594915.1. Classification (NCBI taxonomy): domain Bacteria; kingdom Bacillati; phylum Actinomycetota; class Actinomycetes; order Kitasatosporales; family Streptomycetaceae; genus Kitasatospora; species Kitasatospora sp. NPDC002543. The sequence goes on from NZ_JBSFWR010000159.1 coordinate 8,030, forward strand.
CCCGCCCTGGCGCATGCCACGACGGATCATCAGATCCGTGTGCTGGTGGGGGCGTTGGCGATTAACGCGAAGTGCGGCCACCGTCTCCCGGCGGCCCACCCGGAACCCTAGATCACCAGGGCCCGACGGAGCTCGCACAGAGCCCTTCTACCCCCCGATAGGGTGAATCTCGCCCAGTCCGCCCCCATGGCCCCACGAACTCCGGGAACATCCGTTCGCCCCTGCGGTCCCCGTGCCCCCAAAGGCCACCCCTCCCCGCCCGGGGTGCTGTCGGACGGCCCGGGGACCACCGACCGGCGTCAACCCGGCGCACCGTTCCGGCACTCCGATCGCCTGCACGGCGCGCCGCCGCGCGGGCCCTTGTCCACGGCCCACGGCGAAGGCGAAGGCCAACGCGAAGGCGAAGGTCAACGCGAAACGCGAACGGCCCGTCGGGCGCCGGCACGGGGGAAGCCGGCGCCCGACGGGTGAACGGGGGTGCGCGGTGGGGGTTCCGCACCGGGGAGGTTCGCGCGTCCGCGCGGTCCGCCGATCGCGGCGGCGGTGTCGGCCGGTCAGGCGCAGGCGACCTGGGTGCCGGGTATGCCGACGATGCCCGAGTTGTTGGCCTCACCGGCCTTGTACTCGTAGTACAGGTAGGAGTAGAAGTCGATCCGGGTGTCGGGGCCGCAGGCCGAGTCCGGGGCGACGGTGTACGTCACCGTGAAGGCGCTGCTGGCGCCGGGGGCGAGCGGCACGTTGTAGCGGGCGATGCCGCCGTGGACGTTGTCACTGCACCCGTTGGTCTGGGTGCCGCAGGCGGTCGCGGTGAACTTGAGCCCGGGCACCAGGCTGGTGGCGTAGGTCTCCTGGACGCTCTGGTAGACGAACTGGATCGGGGTGTCGTACGGGTTGGTGAGCGTCAGGGTGAGCGTGAACTCACCACCCCGGACGGTCGTCTGCTTGTCGGAGGCGACCGTGAGCGGCAGTTGGCTGTCGGCCCTGGCGGCGGGGGCCGCGGAGAGGAGCAGGCCGAGGACAAGGGCTGGGCATGCGGCCAGCGCGGCGCGACTCAGGTGTGTTCTGCGCATGACCAAGGAGCGTAGGCGCCGGTTCCGCCGGGGTTGCGCTCCTCTGCCCCGATCCGTACCGACGCAGGAGCGGCGAGCGGACGGCGCGCACCCGCCGCTCGCGTTCCGCCCCCGCGGGCGCGTCCGGGGGCCTATGCTTCGCCACCGCTCTCCCCCGGCCGCCGCACCCCGGCCGCCTCAGCCGCACGGCGGCAGGATGTCGCAGAGCGCGCCGAGCGCCGCCGGGTAGGCGTGGTCCGGCGGCGTGGCGTAGCCGACCACCAGGCCGTCGACGGCGGGCATCGCCTCCTCGCCGATCGCCGGGTGCCGGTAGTCGGCGAGCCCCTCGACGGCCAGGCCCCGGTAGGCGGCGGCCTTGAGCACCGAGCGCTCGGTGCCCGGCTCCAGGCGCAGCACCGCGTGCAGGCCGGCCGCGATGCCGGACACCTCGACGTGCGGGGCGCGGGCCGCGAGGGCGTCGACCAGCTGGTCGCGGCGGTCCCGGTAGCGTCGGCGCATCCGGCGCACGTGCCGGTCGTAGCCGCCGGAGTCGATGAACTCGGCGAGGGTCAGCTGGTCGAGGGCGCTGGCCCAGCCCTCGCGTTCGCCCTTGGCGGCGAGCGCCCGGTCCACGAGGTGGTCGGGCAGCACCATCCAGCCGAGCCGCAGCGCGGGGGTCAGGCTCTTGCTGGCGCTGCCGAGGTAGACCACCCGCTCGGGGTCGAGCCCCTGGAGGGCGCCGACCGGCTGGCGGTCGTAGCGGAACTCCCCGTCGTAGTCGTCCTCCAGGACCAGCCCGCCGCGCCCGCGCGCCCAGTCGACGACGGCGGCGCGACGGCCGGGGTGCAGCGGACCGCCGGTGGGGAACTGGTGGGCGGGCGTGAGCAGGGCCGTCCGGATGTCCGGGTGCCGAGCCAACTCGCTGGTCCGGGCGCCCTGTTCGTCGATCGGCAGCGGCACGACGGGGACGCCCGAGGCGGCCAGCAGTCCGCGATGGAAGCCCAGCCCGTACGCCTCGACGGCCAGCGGGCCGTACTCGGCGGGCGGCAGGACGGGCGCGGCGCCGTCGAAGAGCAGCCGCAGCGCGTGGGCGAAGCCGGAGCAGACCACGATCCGGTCGGGGTCGGTGCGCACGCCCCGGACGCGGGCGAGGTAGTCGGCGAGGACGGTGCGCAGTTCGGGGCGCCCCTGGGGGTCGCCGGGCCCGAAGGCCTCGTTGGGGGCGGCGGTGAGGGCCCTGCGGGCGGCGGCGAGCCAGGCGGTACGGGGGAAGGAGGAGGCGTCGGGCCGGCCCTGGCGCAGGTCGTGGGTGGGGCCGGGGCGGCGGGAGGGCCTGCGGGCCCGGGCGCGGGGGGCGGGTTCGGCGCGTTCGGCGACGGCGGTGCCGGAGCCCTGGCGGGCGGTGAGCCAGCCCTCGGCGACGAGTTCGGCGTAGGCCTCGGCGGCGGTGTTGCGGGCCAGGCCGAGGTCGGCGGCGAGGGCGCGGTAGGGCGGCAGCCGGGTGCCGGGGGCGAGTCTGCCGCTGCGGATCGCCTCGCGCAGGGCCGCCATCAGTGCGGCGCGCCTGCCTCCGGTGACGGGGAGGTCCAGGTACAGGTCGTTACCGGTCGGGTGGGCGGGCTCGGAGGGGTGCGTGCCCCGCGTGTCCGTCATGGTCACGCACCCTACCGGCCGCCGGCCCGGCACTTCGCGGGCGCCCGCCCGGCCCCCCTCCGGCGGCACCGCGACCGTTCCCTACGGCACGACGGTGACCGGCCAGCGGCCCGCCTTGACCAGCCGGACCGCCACCGAGCCGATCACCTTGTGCCCGGCCTGCTCGGAGACGCCGACCACGACGGCGTCGGCGCGCAGCTCGTCCGCGAGCTTGGCCAGGCCGGTGTACGGGTCGCCGCGCATGGTCAGGAACCGCCACTCCACCTTCCACACCTCGCGCACCCGGTGCTCGGCCTCGCGCAGCGCGGCCAGCAGTTCCTCGGCGATCTCCTGGGTGGTCTCCTCGACCGCGGCCCCGGCGAGGGCGGTCGCGGCGCCGAGGATCGGCTGGATGTAGGCCACGGCGAGGACGGCGCCCTGCCGTCGGGCCAGTCCGGCGGCGTAGGCGGTGGCGCGCCAGGAGGAGTCGGAGCCGTCCAGGCCGGCCAGGATCACGCCGGGGCCGTCGGTGCCCAGCTCGAAGCCCGCGGGCGCGGTCGCGGCCTCGTGACCCGGGGCGCCGATCGGCACACCGGCCGCGGCCGCCCCTCCCGTACCGGCGTCCACCTCTCCCGGATCCGCCGTGTCCGCTGCATCGCTCTCGTTGCTCATGGGGGTGAGGCTATGCCCGTCCGACACCGGGAGTGACGGCAGGGGGTACTCCGGGTGAGGCCTGTGGCGCGGGCCACCCGGAGGGTCGGCCGAGGCGGCGGAATCGGCACCGGCGGCTGGGCGGTCGTCACGCGCTGTCGACCGTGTGGGCGGCCTCACAGCGGTTCGGGGGCCGGTTCGGAGTGGCGCGGGCCACTTCCGGGGCTGATTCGATCTTGGAAATGGGGGCAAATCGGTTGAAATCGCCATAATTCCTTGATCTTTACCCCCGGTAACAGCCCTCTGACATGGCTAAACCTTCGAATCCTTGAAACCGCCACGACCACCCCCGTAACTTCGAACTCGTTGCACCGAGCGATCGGCTCCGGCCGGGCGGCCCACCGCCCCCGAGCAGAACGGTGCAGGACCACGCGAGTGACGTGTCCCCGAAACCGACGGCCTTCCGAGGGCCTGGTTCCGCGCGCTCGCAGACCCCTCCGAAAGGAACTCCATGACCTTCCGTAACGAGACCGCCGCTGCCACCACCACTGCCACCCCGAAGCGCCGCAACCGCGTCCGGATGGCTCTGATGGCCGGGGCGCTCACCGCCCTCCCGGTGGCCGGCCTCGTCACGGCCACCAGCGCCTCCGCCGCGCCGGCTTCGGTCTGGGACAAGGTCGCCGCCTGCGAGGCGACCGGCAACTGGGCCATCAACTCCGGCAACGGCTTCTACGGCGGCCTGCAGTTCACCCAGAGCACCTGGGCGGCCTTCGGTGGCACCTCCTACGCCCCGCAGGCCCACCAGGCCACCAAGGACCAGCAGATCGCCATCGGCGAGAAGGTCCTGGCGGCCCAGGGCCCGGGCGCCTGGCCGATCTGCTCCGTCAAGGCCGGTCTGTCCAAGCGGGCCGGCAACATCATCACGATCGACGACGTGGTCGAGTGGATCGGCGTCGACGCCGCCCGCTACACCCTGGCGCGCTCCTCCACG
>NZ_JBSFWR010000160.1:0-12279 GCF_053594915.1 Kitasatospora sp. NPDC002543
CGGATGCTCCGCCGGCACCCCCGCGAGGACCTCGGCGAGCCGCTCACGATCGGCCGCGTCACAGGCCACCAACTCCACCAGCGCACCCGACTCCCCCAGCTCCTGAGCCAGTTCGACCGCACCCGGCGCCCCGGCACCACGCCGACTCGCCAACAGCAACCGGCGCACGCCGTGCTCCACGACCAGGTGCCGGGCCAGCAGCCCGCCGAGGCCGCCGGTACCGCCGGTGATCAGCACCGTGCCGGCCGGGTCGAACCCGGGCCGCCCGGTGGCGGGCCGGGGCGCACGGGCCAGCCGGGGTGCGTGCAACCTTCCCTCCCGTACGGCGAGTTGGGGCTCGCCGGTGGCGGCCGCGGCGGCGATCTGCTCCCGGGCGTCGCCCCGCCCGTCCAGGTCGACCAGCAGGACCCGGCCCGGGTGCTCGGTCTGCACGGTGCGCGCCAGGCCCCACAGCGGTGCGTGGACGAGGTCGGCCACGTCCTCGCCGGGCAGTGCGGCGACGGCGCCGGTGGTCACCAGCACGAACCGGGAACCGTCGAAGCGTTCCTCGGACAGTCCGGTGCGCAGCAGCTCCAGGACCCTGGCCGTCTCCTCCCGGGCGGCGGCCGCGGGCGCCCCGGTGCCGGGGGCGAGGGTCAGCACGACCAGGTCGGCCGGCTCGGCCCCGTCCAGGTCGGCCCCGTCCAGGTCGGTCCGGGTCACGGCCGGGACCTGCCCGGCGGGAACGGCGGGAACGCCGGACACGGCGGACACGGCGGACACGGCGGGCCACTCGACCGCGAACAGCGCGTCCTCGGTGGAGACCGCCGCCAGCCGGGCCCGCGGCACCGGCCGCAGGTCCAGCGAGGCGACGCTCGCCACCGGGGCGCCGGTGCCGTCGGTGACGGCCAGCCGGACGGTGCCCGGGCTGCCGAGCGGCGTGATCCGGACCCGCAGGGCGCCCGCCCCGGCCGCGTGCAGCCGGGTGCCGGACCAGCTGAACGGCAGCCGGATCTCCTCGGGGCCCGTCCCGGCGGCCGCGCCCGGCAGCAGCGGGTGCAGCGCCGCGTCCAGCAGCGCGGGGTGCAGTCCGTACCGGGAGGCCTGGTCCCGCTGCTCCTCGGGCAGGGCGACCTCGGCGAGCAGCTCCTCGCCGAGCCGCCACACGGCGCGCACGCCGCGGAACGCCGGGCCGTAGTCGTAGCCGAGGGCCCGCAGCGCCGGGTAGGCCTCCTCGACCGGCTGCGGGACGGCTCCGGCGGGCGGCCAGGCGGCGTCCGGCGCAGGGCCTGCCGTCCCGTCCGTCTCCGTCCCGCCCCCGGTGCTCGTGTCGTCCCCGGCGGTGAGCAGGCCGGTGGCGTGCCGCGTCCACGGCAGCGCCGGGCCGTCGGCGGCGCCGGCCGGGCGCGCGTGGACGGTGAACGCCCGGGCGCCGGTGCCGTCGGCCGGGGCGAGCCGGACCTGGATCCGGACGGCCTCGCGCTCGGGCAGCACCAGCGGCGCCTCCAGGGTGAGGTCCTCGACGGTGCCGAGCCCGGCCTGCTCGCCCGCCGCGAAGGCCAGCTCCAGGAAGGCGGTGGCGGGCAGCAGCACCAGGCCCTCGACGACGTGGTCCGCCAGCCACGGGTGGGTGCGCAGCGACAGCCGGCCCGTCAGCACGAGGTCCTCGCCGCCGGCCACGTCGAGCGCGGCGCCGAGCAGGGGGTGCCCGGCGGGGTCGACGCCGAGGCCGCGCGGGTCGGAGCGGGTGCTGCTCGGGGCGAGCCAGTGGCGCTCGCCGCCGAAGGCGTACGTCGGCAGGTCGAGCGGCGCGTCGGCGGTGCCTCCGGTCCCGGTCCCGGCCGGGGCGGCCCCGGGCAGGAGTGCGGTGAGGTCCGCCGCGCCGCCCGCCGTGTGGACGGCGGCCAGGGCGGCGGAGTACGTCTCGGCCTCCGGCCGGCCGGCCCGGGCCAGCGCGACGGCCGTCGCCGCGTCGCCGTCGCCGAGCGTCTCCCGCGCCATGCCGGTCAGCACGGCGCCCGGCCCGACCTCGACGAACAGTCCGGCGCCGAGCCCGCGCAGGGTCCGGACGGCGTCGCGGAAGCGCACGGTGGCCCGGATCTGGCCGGTCCAGTAGTCGGCCGAGGCCAGCAGGTCGGCCGGCGCGAGTCGGCCGGTGACGGTCGAGACGATCGGGACGGCGGGCGCCCGGAAGGTCAGCGCTCCGGCCGCGGCGCGGAACTCGTCGAGGATGCCGTCCATGTGCGGCGAGTGGAAGGCGTGGCTGACCGTCAGCCGCTTGGTCCGGTGGCCGCGCTCCCGCCACTGCCCGGCGATCCGGTCCGCGAGCTCCGCGTCCCCGGCGATCACCACCGACTCCGGCCCGTTGACGGCGGCCAGGGACAGCTCGGCCGGGTGGTCGGCGATCGAGGCGGCGACCGCCTCCGGGTCGGCCTGGATCGCGATCATCGCGCCGCCCGAGGGCGCGGCCTGCATCAGCCGGGCGCGGGCCGCGACCAGCGCGGCGGCGTCCTCCAGCGAGAGCACCCCGGCCACGTGCGCGGCGGCCAGCTCGCCGACCGAGTGCCCGGCCAGCAGGTCGGGCACCACCCCGTGCGACTCCAGCAGCCGGAACCAGGCGACCTCCACGGCGAACAGCGCCGGCTGGGCGTACCCGGTCCGGTCCAGCCGGGCGGCCGCCGCGTCGTCCCGCCCGGCGAACAGCACGTCGCGCAGCGGGCGGTCCAGGTGCGGGTCCAGTGCCGCGCAGGCCGCGTCGAGGGCCGCGGCGAACGCCGGGAAGGCCTCGGCCGCCCCGGCTCCCATGCCGAGGCGCTGGGCGCCCTGCCCGGTGAAGAGCAGCGCCGTGCGCACGCCCTCCTCGGCGGTGCCGCGCACCACGCCCGGGGCGGGCTCGCCGCCCGCCAGGGCGGTCAGGCCGGCCAGGAGCCCGGCCCGGTCGCCGCCGAGCACGACGGCCCGGCGCCGGAACGACGCCCGGGTGGTGGCCAGCGCCCGGCCGACCTGCGCCGGGTGCGGCCCGGGGGCGGCCGCGGCGAAGTCGAGCAGGCGCGCGGCCTGGGCCCGCAGGCCCTCCTCGGTGGGGGCGGAGAGCGGCCAGGGGACGGGCACCGCCGACGGCGCGGCATCAGCGGCCCCGTCCGCCGGGGCGGCCTCCGGCAGCGGCTGAAACTCCGGCTCCGGCTCCGACTCCGGCCGCTCGACGATCACATGGGCGTTGGTGCCGCTGATCCCGAAGGAGGAGACGGCCGCGCGGCGCGGGCCGCCGTTGCGCGGCCAGGGCCGGTCCTCGGTGGCCAGGACGACCGCGCCGGAGGACCAGTCCACGTGCGGCGTCGGCTCGTCGACGTGCAGGGTCGCCGGGACGAGCCCGTGCCGCATCGCCTGCACCATCTTGATCACGCCGCCGACGCCCGCCGCGGCCTGGGTGTGCCCGAGGTTGGACTTCAGCGAGCCGAGCAGCACCGGCTCCCGGTCCTGCCGGCCGTGCCCGTAGGTGGCCAGCAGCGCCTCCGCCTCGATCGGGTCGCCGAGCGTGGTGCCGGTGCCGTGCGCCTCCACCACGTCCACGTCGGTGGCGGCGAGTCCGGCGTCGGCGAGCGCCTGCCGGATGACCCGCTGCTGCGAGGGCCCGTTCGGGGCGCTCAGCCCGTTCGAGGCGCCGTCCTGGTTGACCGCCGAGCCGCGCACCACGGCGAGCACCCGGTGGCCCCGGCGGCGGGCCTCGGACAGCCGCTCCAGCACCAGCAGGCCGACCCCCTCCGACCAGGCGGTGCCGTCGGCGGCGGCCGCGAAGGCCTTGCAGCGCGCGTCCGGCGCCAGCCCGTGCTGCCGGGAGAACTCGACGAACATGCCGGGGGTGGACATGACCGTCACGCCGCCGGCCACGGCCAGCTCCGACTCGCCCCGGCGCAGCGACTGCACCGCCAGGTGCAGGGCGACCAGGGAGGAGGAGCAGGCCGTGTCGACGGTCACCGCGGGCCCGGTGAAGCCGAACTGGTAGGAGATCCGCCCGGACATCACGCTGGCCGCCGTCCCGGTCAGCAGGTGCCCCTCGACCCCGTCCGGGGCGTCGTGCATCCGGGGGCCGTAGTCGCCGGCGGAGGCGCCGACGAAGACGCCGGTGCGGGAGCCGCGCAGGTCGGCGGGGAGCAGTCCGGCGCGCTCCAGCGCCTCCCAGGCCGTCTCCAGCAGCAGCCGCTGCTGGGGGTCCATCGCGGTGGCCTCGCGCGGGGAGATGCCGAAGAAGGCGGCGTCGAAGCGGCCCGCGTCGGCCAGGAAGCCTCCCTCGCGGACGTAGCTGCGGCCGGGGCGCTCCGGGTCCTCGTCGTACAGGTCCTCGTCCCAGCCGCGGTCGGCGGGGAAGGCGGAGACGGCGTCGCCGTGCTCGGCGACCAGCCGCCACAGGTCCTCCGGCGAGGCGATCCCGCCGGGGTAGCGGCAGGCCATGCCGACGATCGCGACGGGCTCGTCCGAGCCGGCCGGGGCGGGTCCGGCGGTCGCGCCGCCGGTCTCGTCCTCCTCGCCGTCACCGGCCAGCCGTGCCTCGACGAAGGCGGTCAGCGCGCGCGGCGTCGGGTGGTCGAAGAGCAGTCCGGCCGGCATCCGCAGGCCGGTGGCGGCGGCGAGGTTCTCGCGCAGCTCGACGCTCATCAGCGAGCTGAAGCCGAGGTCGCGGAAGGGCAGGTCCGGCTCGACGGGGTGGTCGGCGGGGCGGCCGAGGACGGCCGCGATGTGGGCGGCGACCAGGGCGGCGGGGCCCGGGGTCCCGTCCGCCGCCGGCACGGCGGCCGCCGCGGGGGCGCCGGCCCTGACCGGCCGGGCCGGGGCCGTGGCGGGGGCGGCGGCCGGGAGGTCCGTCACCCAGTGGCGTTCGCGCTGGAAGGCGTAGGTCGGCAGGTCGACGCGGCGGGCACCGGTGTCCGCGTGCACGGCGGCCCAGTCCACGGCCGCGCCGCGCGCGAACGCCCGGCCGAGCGCGGCCGCGACCGTCCGTTCCTCGGGCCGGCCCGCCCGCAGGGCCGGCTCGGCGTGCACCGCGGCCCGGTCGAGCACGCTCTCGGCCACCATCGCGGAGCAGACGCCGTCCGGTCCCAGTTCGAGGACGGTGCGCACGCCGGCCGCCTCCAGCGACCGGGCGGCCGCCAGGAACCGGACCGGCCGGCGGACCTGGTCGACCCAGTAGTCCGGGGAGGTCAGCAGCTCGGCCGGGGCGGGCTCGCCGGTCACCGTGGAGACGATCGGGATGGCCGGCGGCCGGAAGGAGAGCGGCGCAAGCGCCCGGCGGAACTCCGCCAGCATCGGCTCCATGTGCGGGGAGTGGAAGGCGTGGCTGACCGTCAGCCGCTTGGTGCGGTGGCCGCGCTCGCGCAGCTCGGCGGCCACCGCCAGGACGGCGTCCTCGTCACCGGAGAGCACCACCGAGGTCGGCCCGTTCACCGCCGCGACGGCCAGCTGCCGCTCCCGGCCGTCGAGCAGCGGCGCGACCTGCTCCTCGGTGGCCTGCACCGCGACCATGGCGCCCCCGGCGGGCAGCGCCTGCATCAGCCGGCCGCGGGCGGCGACCAGCGCGCAGGCGTCCGCCAGGGAGAGCACCCCGGCCACGTGCGCGGCGGCCACCTCGCCGACCGAGTGCCCGGCGAGGAAGTCCGGCCGCACGCCCCAGGACTCGAAGAGCCGGAACAGCGCGACCTCGACCGCGAACAGGGCGGGCTGGGTGTACCCCGTCAGGTCGAGGTCCTCACCGGAGTCGACGACCTCGCGCAGCGGGCGGTCCAGCAGCGGGTCGAGGTGGGCGCAGACCGCGTCGAGGGCGGTCGCGAACACCGGGAAGAGCGTGCGCAGTTCCGCGCCCATCCCGGCGCGCTGGGCGCCCTGGCCGGTGAACACGAAGGCCAGTGGGCCGTCCACCGCCGTCTCCGTCGCCGCCCCGGCCGCCGGCAGGCCGGCCGCCAGGGCCTCCAGCCCGGCGAGCAGCTCGCCCCGGTCGGCGACCGGCAGGACGGCGCGGTGGCCGAGCCGGGAGCGGGTGGAGACCGAGGACCAGGCGATGTCGGCGAGGGCCGCGTCCGGGGTCTCGGCGAGGAAGGCGGCGAGCGCGGCGGCCTGGGCGCGCAGCGCCCGCGCGCCGCGGGCGGACACCGCCACCGGCAGGACGCTCCGGCCGGTGCCGCCGGGCGCGGCGGGCCCGGGCTCCCCTCCGGCGGGGGCCGGCGGCTCGGCGAGGACGACGTGGCAGTTGCTGCCGCCCATGCCGAAGGAGCTCACCCCGGCGACGATCCGGCGCTCCGGGTGGGGCCAGTCGGACGGCCGGTCGTTGACCGCGAGGTTGAGCTCCGCAAAGGGGATCCTCGGGTTCGGGGTGGAGAAGTTGAGGCTGGCCGGCAGCCTGCGGTGCCGCAGGGCGAGCAGGGTCTTGATCAGACCGGCGATGCCGGCCGCGCCCTCCAGGTGCCCGATGTTGGTCTTGACCGAGCCGACCCGCAGCGGATCGCCGGCCGGCCGCCGGGTGCCGAGCGCCGCGCCGAGTGCGGCGGCCTCGATCGGGTCGCCCAACGGCGTTCCGGTGCCGTGCAGTTCGACGTACTGGACCTCCTCGGGGGCGACCCCGGCCCGGTGCAGGGCCAGTTCGATGACCCGCTCCTGCGCGGCCTGGCTGGGCACGGTGAGCCCGGGGGTGGCGCCGTCGTTGTTCACCGCGCTGCCGAGCAGCACCCCGTGCACCCGGTCGCCGTCGGCGAGGGCCCGGGAGAGCGGCTTGAGCACCACCACGCCGGCGCCCTCGCCGCGCACGTAGCCGTTGGCCCGGGCGTCGAAGGCGTAGCAGCGGCCGTCGGGCGACAGGCCGCCGAACCGCTCGGCGTCCATGACCCCTTCGGCGAGGATGTTGAGGTTCACCCCGGCGGCCAGCGCCGTGGTCGCCTCCCCGGTGCGCAGGCTCTCGCAGGCGAGGTGCACGGCGACCAGGGAGGAGGACTGGGAGGTGTCGACGGTGATGCTGGGGCCGTGCAGGCCGAGCGCGTACGAGACCCGGTTGGCGATGATGCCCCGGTGGGTGCCGGTGGCGGTGTGCTGGGTGATCGCGGCCGAGCCCTGCCGGTGGACCAGGGCGGCGTAGTCCTCGCGGGCGGTGCCGACGAAGACCGCGGTGGCGCTGCCCGCCAGTTCGGTCGCCGGGATCCCGGCGTCCTCCAGGGCCTCCCAGGCGAGTTCCAGGACGAGCCGCTGCTGCGGGTCCATCACCACGGCCTCGCGGGGCGAGATCCCGAAGAACTCGGCGTCGAAGTCGGCGATGCCGTCCAGGAAGCCGCCGCGCCGCCGGTCGCTGTGCGCGTCCGGGGAGATCGGCTCCCAGCGGTGGTCGGGCATCTCGGTGACGGCGTCCCGCCCCTCGCGCAGGAGCTCCCAGAACGCGGCGGGTCCGGCCGCCGAGGGCAGCCGGCACGACAGGCCGACCACGGCGACCGGCTCGTGCCGGTCCTGGCGCAGGGTGTTCCCGGAGTGTCGCTCACTCGTCATTCGCGTGGCTGCCCTTCGGTTCCGCACATCACGTTCGATAACGGCCATGACTCCGAACGACCTTATCCGGATTCGTTTCCGAACAGTCTCGGCCGGGTCACCGACGGGTAATCGGGCAACGGTGGGACCGTATTGGCCGAGAAATTACCGAGGCTTTTCCGGAGATTGTCCGGAGGGCCTGCCGACCCGCCTGAAACGTGCCCGAAACATTCCCCCGGGCGCACCCGGAACACGGGGAGACCGAGCTGTTACCGGTTCATGACAGGTCGCGGTTAGAGTCGGCCGGACGCCCGGGCACGGCGAGCCGGCGGACACGAACGACAGCGGCGGACAAGGGGACCACGATGGACCGATCGGTGGATGAGCTCCAGCTCGCGGAGCCGTACCTCGGGGAATGGCTGGCCTCGCTCGGGCTCGGCGTCGAGTACGTGCGAGCCCGCGGCAACACACTCTTCCGGCGGGACGACGAGGGCCGGGAAAAGCCGGTGCTCGACCTCGTCGGCGGCTACGGGTCGACGATCCTCGGGCACAACAACCCGGTGATCGTCGACTACGCGAAGGAACTCCTCGAAGCCGGTACGCCGATTCACGCGCAATTCTCCCGGCACCCCTACGCGAACGATCTGGCGCGCAAGGTGAACACCATCATCCAGCGCGAATTCGGCACCACCGAGACGTATTCCGCGGTCTTCGCGAACAGCGGCGCCGAGGCCGTCGAGATCGCGGTCAAGCACGCGGAACTCGACCGGGTCTCCAAGCTGACCGAGGCGCTGGAGGGCATCGAGGCGAACATCGAGGCCGCCCGGGCCGCCGTGCGCGCCGGGGCCCGGGTGGAGGCCGGCGACGCCCTCGCCGGGGCCCTCGCCGAACCCGCCGACGGCGCCCGGCCCGCCGACGGCGCAGGGCCCGGCCCCCTGGACCGCCTCGTGGCCCGCCTCCGCGCCGCCAACGACGAGCGCCGCAGCGCCCCGCCCGTGTTCCTCGCCCCGGCCGGCTCCTTCCACGGCAAGCTCATCGGCACCGTCCAGTTCACCCACAACCCCGGCTACCGGACCCCGTTCAGCGCCCTCGCCGCCCAGGTCCGGTTCGTCCCGCTGGACGAGCCGGAGGCCCTGGAGCGGACCGTCGAGGAGGAGCGGCGGACCCTGCTCGACCTCGCCGTCGGGGACGGCGCGGTGCGGGTGGTCGAGCGCGACCTGCCGGTCATCGGCGCGTTCGTCCTGGAGCCGATCCAGGGCGAGGCCGGCATCCGCCCCCTCGACCCGGAGGCCGTCCGGCGGATCCAGGCGGTCTGCGCGCGGATCGACTGCCCGATCATCGTCGACGAGGTGCAGAGCGGCATGGGCCGCTCCGGCGCCTTCTTCGCCTCCTCCCACCTGGGCCTCCAGGGCGACTACTTCACCCTGGCCAAGAGCCTGGGCGGCGGCGTGGCCAAGGCCGGCCTGACCCTGGTGCGCTCCTCGCGCTACCGCCGGGACTTCGAGCTCGTCCACAGCTCCACCTTCGCCAAGGACAGCTTCTCCACGCTGATCGCCGGCCGGACGGTGGACCTGCTGGAGGCCGACGGCGGCCGGGCGTACCGGCTGGCCGAGGAACGCGGCGCACGCCTGACCGAACTGCTCGACGGGCTGCGGCAGGAGTTCGGGGACGTCGTGAAGGACGTCCGGGGCAGGGGCCTGATGCTCGGCGTGGAGTTCCACGACCAGTCCGACTCCCCCTCGGAGATCATCCGCGAGCAGGCCGCGGCGGGCCTGCTCGGCTACCTCTTCTCCGGCTACCTCCTGCGGGTGCACGACGTCCGGGCCTTCCCGACCGCGAGCGCCACCGGCACCCTGCGGATCGAACCCTCCATCCACCTGACGGACGAGGAGATCGCGCAGACCGTGTCCGCGCTGCGCGCCCTCGCCGCCACCCTCCGCAAGCACGACGGCGAGACGCTGCTGCACGGACACGCCTGACCGGCGGGCACACCCGAGGGCCCGTCCCGCCGATCGCTCCCGTGCGCGGGAGCGATCGGCGGGACGGGCCTAAGATGCCTGAATCACTGGTACGGGCCCAAACCTCCGTATCCGTGGCCCAGGCCGTGTCCGATGCGGTGACGCCGAGACGAGGGAGCACCCGTGCCCAGCCAGCGGTCCATCAACGAGGCGGAGCGGCTCGTCCAGGCGAAGCTCGGCGGCATCGCGATCCGCCGGGAGCGGATGGCCGCGGTGGCGAACATCTACCGGGCCGCCTCCGCCGTGCGGCAGCACCTGGAGAACTCCGTGCTGCGCGGCTCGGACCTGACCTGGACCGCCTTCGTGGTGCTGTGGGTGGTGTGGGTCTGGGGCGAGTCCGAGACCCGGCACGTCGCCGAGGAGGCGGGGATCTCCAAGGGCACGCTGACCGGGGTGTCCCGCACCCTGGAGTCGCGCGGGCTGCTGAAGCGCGCCGACCACCCGACCGACGGTCGGCTGGTGCTGCTCTCGCTCACCGAGGAGGGCGAGGAGTTCATGCTGGAGGTGTTCCCCGCGTTCAACGAGGAGGAGGCCTTCGTGACGGAGCGGCTGAGCGACGCGGAGTGCGTCGGCCTCGCGGACGGGCTGCGGCGGGTGGTGCTCCAGGTCGAGGAGCAGGGGGAGGAGCGGCGCCGCTCGCTGCTGAACGGCGAGGAGCCCGCCCCGCGCCGCAGCGGCCGGCGCGCCCGCCGCTGACCGCCCTCGGGCACAGCCGGCTCGGCGGGCTCGGCGGGCTCGGGCGGCACCGTGGGCTCAGGCGGCTCCGCGGGCGGCCCGCACGAGCGCGTCGAAGAGCCGTTGCTGCGCCCGGTCCTCGTGCGCGGTGTCCTCCGGGTGCCACTGCACGGCCGCGAACCAGCCGTCGTGCCCGGGGAGTTCGACGGCCTCGACGGTCCCGTCGGCGGCCCGGGCGGTGACGGTCAGCCCCTCCCCCGGCAGGTCCACGTGCTGGTGGTGGTAGCAGGACACGGTGACCTCGCCGCCGCCGGAGATCCCGGCCAGTAGGGAGCCCGGGGCGGGCCGGACGGGGTGCCGGACGTGCCGGTGCTCGCGCCCGGGGCCTCCCATGTCCTGGTGCAGGGTGCCGCTCAGCACCGTGTTGACCACTTGGAGCCCGCGGCAGACGGCCAGCAGCGGCACCCGGCCCGCGAGGGCCTGCCGGGCGAGTTCGAGGTCGAAGGCGTCCTGCTCGTCGTCCACGTCGTAGACGGCGGCGTGGGTGCCGGCCGCGCCGTAGCGGTGGGGGGCGAGGTCCCCGCCGCCGGGGAGCAGCAGCCCGTCGAAGCGGGAGAGCCGCCCGGCCACCTCGGCGGGGTCGGCGGTGCCGCCGGGGGCGTGCGGGTGCAGGGTGACGGGCTCGCCGCCGGCCCGCCAGACGGCCTCGACCAAGGCCCTGGCGCTGACCTCGGCGGCGTACCGCAGCGCGGAGGTGGAGGCGGCGAACCGGGCGGGCACCGCGATGAGCGGACGGTGGGTCACAGCTGGATCCAGGTGGTCTTGAGTTCGGTGTACTTCTCCAGGGCGTGGGCGGACTTGTCGCGTCCGTTGCCGGACTGCTTCCTCCCGCCGAAGGGCACGGTGAGGTCGCCCTCCTCGTAGCAGTTGACCCAGACCGTACCGGCTTTCAGTGCGCGGGAGACGGTGTGGGCGGTGGAGAGGTCGGAGGTCCACAGGCCGGCGGCGAGGCCGTAGTCGGTGGCGTTGGCGAGGGCGACGGCCTCGTCGAGGTCGTCGAAGGCGAGGACGGAGAGCACCGGGCCGAACACCTCCTCGCGGGCGAGCCGGCTGTCCGGGGCGACCTGGTCGAAGACGGTCGGTTCGAGGTAGGTCCCGCCGGTGCCGGCCAGGGTGCGGGCGCCGCCGGTGCGCAGGCGGGCGCCGTCGTCGAGGGCGGTGCGGACGTGGCCGAGCACCCGGTCGAGGTGGCCCTCGCCGACCAGGGCGCCCATCTCGGTGGCGGGGTCGAGCGGGTCGCCCACGCGCAGGGCGCGGGCGCGGGCCACGACCGCCTCGGTGACCCGTTCGGCGACGGTGCGGTGCACCAGCAGCCGGGAGGGGGCGGTGCACATCTCGCCCTGGTTGAAGAAGATGCCCCAGGCGGCGGTGGCCGCGGCCCGGTCCAGGTCGGGGGCGTCGGGCAGGACGATGTTGGGCGACTTGCCGCCCAGCTCCAGCCAGACCCGCTTGAGGTTGGAGTCGGCGGAGTAGTGCAGGAAGTGGCGGCCGACGGCGGTGGAGCCGGTGAAGGCGAGGACGTCCACGTCGGGGTGCAGGCCGAGGGCCCGGCCGGCCACGGGTCCGTCGCCGGCCACGACGTTGAGGACGCCCGGCGGAAGCCCGGCCTCCAGGCCGATCCGCCCGAGCAGCAGGGCGGACAGCGGTGAGTGCTCCGAGGGCTTGAGGACGACCGTGCAGCCGGCGGCCAGCGCCGGGGCGATCTTCCAACCGGCCAGGGTGAGGGGGAAGTTCCAGGGGACGACCGCGCCCACGACGCCGGCGGGCTCCCGGGTGACGAGGGCCAGGGCGTCGGGCGCGGTGTGCGGGGACTCGTCGGTGAGCTTGTCGGCGAGCCCGCCGTACCAGCGGAAGGTGGTGATGACGGCCCGCAGTTCGACGTCGTGGGCGTCGGTGATCGGCTTGCCCATCTCCAGGCTGACGGTGAGCGCCAGTTCGGCCCGCCGCTGCTCCATGGCCACCACGCGCTCGCCCTGGTCAAGGAGATGGAGCGGCTCAACCGCCAGGCCGCCTCCAAGCCCGGCGCCGCCAAGGACGGCTTCGACGAACT
>NZ_JBSFWR010000161.1:0-12189 GCF_053594915.1 Kitasatospora sp. NPDC002543
GCGAGTCCGCTTCGACGTCGCGGGCGATGGGGTCGTGTGCCACGAGCCGGCCATTGATCAGGCCGGTGACCGCACCACCCGGGCCCGAGGCCGGCGCCGACCAGCAGGGTGCCGTCCGTGACGTCCCCGAACGTGCCCACCGCCCAGGCGCCGAGCCCGGTGCCCGCGTACATGGTCGAGGTCAGCCAGGCACTGGAGGTCGCGCGCAGCTCCGGGGCGATGGTGCCGGCCAGCGTCTGCTGGTCCGTCACGAAGCCGCCCGAGGCCAGGAACCACACCGTCACCCCGGCCAGGGCCAGCACCAGGCCCGGGCCCTCGGCGGCCAGCGCGATGCCCACGGCCAGCAGGACGCCCCACACCGGCAGCAGCGGCAGGTCCGAGCGCCCGGCGCGCCGCGCCCGGTCGCCCAGCCGCCCGCCCAGCAGGGAGCCGGCCACGCTGCCCGCGCCGACCAGCACGCCCACCAGGCCGAGCGCCTGCACCGAGAGGCCGAAGCGCTGCAGCAGCACCGCGCCCAGGAAGGTGTAGGCGCCCAGGTTGGCCGCGTTGAAGACGGTGTTGACGAGCAGGGCGCGGCGCAGCGTGGGATCGGCCCAGCCCGCCAGGATCGCCCGGACGGCCCCCACCCGGGCCGCGGCCGCCTGGGCGGTGGGGGCCTGCACCTGGCGCAGCAGCAGCGGCACGGCGGCCGCGGTGCCGACGGCCAGCGCCCAGAACGCCGAGCGCCAGCCGGCCAGCCCGGCGAGGAAGGCGCCGAGCGGCACGCCGATCACCTGGCCGCAGGAGAACAGCGCCATGCCGAGGCCCAGCGCCCGTCCGCGCACCGCGTCGGGCGCGGTCTCGGCGATGTGCGCCCAGATCGCCGGCCCGGCGGCGGCCGCCGCCAGCCCGGCCACCGCGCGGGAGACGACCAGCAGGGTCAGCCCGGTGGACAGCGCCGCCGCCGCGTTGGACACCACGAACAGCAGGGTGCCCGCGACGAGGGTGCGGCGGCGGCCCAGCCGGTCGCTCAGCAGGCCGAGGAAGGGCGCCGCGACGGCGTACACCAGCACGTAGGCGGTGACGCTGGAGGCGGCGGCCGCCTCGGTGGTGTGGACGGAGTCCGCGATGGTCGGCAGCAGCGGCGACACCAGGAAGGTCTCGGTGCCGAACAGGAAGAGCAGGAGGAAGACCCCGGCGTAGCGCCACCGGTCGAAGCGCGCGGACGCGGGCAGCGGCGGGACGTCCTCGGCCCGGTCTGGCACGGGCGGGTCGGAGATGCTGCTCACGGCGTGGTACCACCTTCTGGTACGGGCGCGCGGCCGGGCCCTCGGACGGCAGGCGGAAGCGGCCGCGACGGCTGACAGGAAGTCCGATGCGGCCATCCTGCGGACCGGCCGGGCACCCAACCAGACAGGCGGTGATCCTGTGACTCCCGCTCACAGGCTGGGGCCGGCGCCCGGGGCTCAGGAGCTGGTCTGGGCGGTGCAGGTGCCGAGCTGGTCGCCGGGCTGGAGGGTGTTGTCGCCGAAGGTCCGGTTCATGACGGTGGCGAACTCGGGCAGCACGACCATCCGGATGTCGGAGAGCGCGAGGTCGACCCGGGGCGGCACCACGGACTGCACCATGGGGGTGATCTGCGGCCGGGCGGGGATGTCGTACACCGGGATGCGGGAGCCCGCCGGGTCGGTGCTGGTCTGCACGACGAAGGTGCTGTCGCCGGAGAGGCTGCCTTCGAGGTTGGTGACCTGCACGTAGTGGCCGGCGGCGTCGGTCAGGGTGAACCCGCCCTTGGCCGCCGTGCGGATGTAGACGGAGTTCGCCAGGGCGACCGGGTTGCCGACGGAGGTGAGGTCGATGGTGACCGTCCCGGTGGCGTCGACGTCGCGGAAGGACGAGGCGGCGCTGCCGGGGGTGAGGGCCTTGAAGGTGACGCCGTCCTTCGCCCAGGAGAGCACGCACTCGGCGCTGCCGGTGCCCATGTTCAGGGTGACGGGGGCTCCCGCGAAGGCGACGTGGGCGAGGGCCACGGTGCCGACGAGGCCCGCGGCGAGGGCGGCCATCGACTTCGGGGACCTGAGCTTCGGGGAACGGTGCTTCGGGGAACGGTGCTCCGGGGATCCTGGCTCGGGGGCGACGGGCTTCGGGGCAACGGGCTTCGGGGACATGGGCGCGGACTCCTGGGGTTCCTGGTGCTTCCCCCCGGTGCTCCCAGCCTTCCGGGCCCGGTGGTGGGCGGCAATCCCGCTGGGCCGACCAGGGCCATCACCCATCGTCACCGGCGGAGCGCGGCGGTGCGCCCCGGCCGGTCAGTCGTAGAGCGCCGCCGCCCGGCGGGTCGCTTCGGCCAGGCGGGCCCGGAGTTCGGGCGGTTCGAGGACCTCGGCCTCCGGGCCGAGGCGCAGGAGTTCGAAGTAGCCGATGTCCCAGGTCTCGACCGGCAGGGTCACGGTGATCCAGCCGTCGGCGTCCGGGGGGCCCGCGGTGGCGAGGGCGTCGGCGGCGGCGGTCGGTTCCAGCAGGACGGCGAGCTGCTCGGCTGCGAGCGGGCTCAGCCGCACCACGGCCCGCTCGCGCAGCAGGGCGCGGGTGAACTCCCGTGCGGCGGCGGCCCAGTGGCCCGCGAGGTCGAACTCGGGATCCCGCTCGAACCGTTCGTCGCCCACCTCGGCGGTCTCGAAGCGGTCGACGCGGTACGAGCCGACCCGGCCGGACGCGCCGCGCGCCGCCAGGTACCACTGCCCGGCCTTCAGGACCAGGCCGTACGGCTCCAGCCGCCGCTCCCGGGTGCCGCCGCGCGCCGCGTACCGGGCCCGGAGGACGCGGTCCTCCCACACGGCGCGCGACACCTCGGCGAGCAGCGGCGGCGGTTCGGCGTCCCGGAACCAGGCCGGTGCGTCGAGGTGGAACCGCCGGGCGGCGGCCGCGGGGGCGTCGCCCAGGACGGCGGCGACCTTCAGCCGGGCGGCGAGGGCGTGCCCGGCCAGGCCCATGTCGCGCAGCGGGCCCGGGAGTCCGGCCAGGTGCAGGACCTCGGCCTCGGCGCGTTCGAGGCCGGTCAGGCGGGTGCGGTAGCCGTCGACGAGCCGGTAGCCCCCGCCGCGGCCGCGTTCGGCGTACACCGGCACGCCGGCCTCGACCAGCGCGGCGACGTCCCGCTGCACGGTGCGCTCGGAGACCTCCAGCTCGGCGGCGAGGTCCGCGGCGGTCATCGCCCGCCGGGTCTGGAGGAGGAGCAGCAGCGCGATGGCCCGGCTCGCCCGCATGTCGCCGTCCTCTCCGACCGCCCTCTCCGGCCGTCCGTGAAGGTCTTCCCCGGGGCCCGGCACGCGGCCGGGCCGCCTTCAGGGTACGGGCGGGTCAGGAGTGGTCCGGTGCCTTCCCGAGGAGTGCGCCGAAGTCGGGGGCGAACACCGTCATCCACTGCGGGTGCAGCCGGAAGTAGACCACGTCGTGCTCCCAGTCGAAGGCGTCCCGGCCGTAGAAGTCCTGGAAGTACGCCAGCAGGTCCGGCCAGTCGGCGGCCGGTTCGCCGTCGAGGGGGTTGAGCACCTCCACGGTGCCGTGGGTGAACACGCCCAGGTCCTCCCCGCGCAGGTGGGCGGCGCTGACGGCGGGCCGGGCGGCGAGGTGGCGGGCCTTGGCGGCGGTGCGCGCGGTGCCGAAGTGCCACTTCCCGTGCAGGAAGTGGCCGTCGGCGCCGCTGATCCGCGGCTCGCACTTCGCCGTCACGGTGGACACCGCGAGCGTGCACATGCCGGTGAGCACCCGGGTGAGCTGTTCGGCGGTGAGGGTGCGTTCCTCGTTGATGATCGACCGCAGGTGCGCCGTGGAGCGGGCGAGCGAGGCGTCGAGGAGGGCCTGGAGGCGGTGCAGCTCGTCGGGGGTCTCACGCATGGGGGTTCCTCTGCTTTCCGTCGTCCCGGCCGGCGCCACCACGGCGCCGGCCGGCGGTTCCCACTCTCCCGGCAGAACCCGACATCCTCTGTCGTGTTTTCCGGCGGGTCCTCGGAAAACTTCCGGAGGGGTGGGTGGGCCGGCGCCGCGGGCGCTACCGCAGCACGGACTCCAGGAAGTCGCTGCCGAGCCGGGTGACGACCGAGATGTCGAGCTGGTGGAGGAGGTAGCGGCCCCGGCGGCGGGTGACGAGCAGCCCGGCCTTCTTCAGGACGGCGAGGTGGCGGGAGACCTCGGGGGCGGTGATGCCGTACGCGTCGGCCAGCTCCTTCGTCGAGTAGGCGCCGCGCGAGAGGTTGCGGCACAGGTTCATCCGCATCGGGTGGGTCAGCGCGTCCAGGCGCAGCCGGACCAGCTCCACGGGCTCGGCGCCGCCGATCTCGTGGGCGGCGGCCGGGTACTGGATCACCGGCTGCCAGCCCGGGCCGTAGAGGGTGAAGAGGTGCGGCCAGCCGAGGACGGTCGGCAGCAGGGTGACGGCGGTGGTGCGGGCGGTGGTGCGGCCGTGCAGCAGTTTGTCGACGACGATGCGGCTGCCGTGCTCGTCCTTCTCCAGGCGCAGGGCCGGTGACGCGGCCGTGAGCGCCTCCGCGAGGCCCTTGCGGCGCAGCAGCTCGGTCTTGTCACGGGCGTCGGCGGCGAGCTGGACGCGGACCCGGCGCCAGGTGTCGGCGAAGAAGGCCTGGTCGCAGTCCTCCAGGAGGCGCCGGATCCAGGCGCGGGTGCCGGTGGGGTCGGCGAGCATCCGCTCGGCGAAGGCCGCCTGGCGCGGGCCGCGGGCGGCGGCCAGGTCGAGCGCGCGGCGCCGCGACCAGGCGTCGACCAGCGGGGACGGCAGGCCCTTGGGGTAGTGGTTGGTGCTGCAGGAGATCTCCAGGGCGGTGCCGACGAACTTCTCGTCGTCCATCCGGTCGAGGTCGTCGAGTTCCTCGGCGAGGGTCTCCCGGGGCCGGGGCGGCATCAGGAAGTCGGAGCGCGTCGAACGCCACATGAACTCGGCCTCCAGCAGCCGGTCGGCGAGCTCCGGCTCCAGCGCGGCGGAGGTCGCCGTCGTCCACGCGTGCAGCCGGGCGTGGTGGGCGGGCTCGGCCAGCGCGTGCAGGGCGTTGCCGAGCTCGGCCAGCGGCGAGGGGCTGAAGGTGATCCGCTCGTGCGGCAGTCCGGTGATGTCAATGGTCACGCTCACCCCTCCATGGTGCAGGTCGGCCGTGGTGCCGGGCCGCGCGGGGGGGGCATCGTTTGACGGGGGTCGTCAATCGGCGGGACGGCTGCGCCGGCCGGAGTCCATCGTGGGCGCATGAACGCCCTCCACCAGCACCTCTTCGACAGTTACCGGGCCGCGCAGCACGGCGAGCCGGCCCCGCCCGCCCCCGGCACCCACGACCTCGCGGTGCTGCGCGCGGCCCGCGACCACCGCCGCTTCGAAGCCGTCCTCGCGGGACGCCCGGCCACCGGCCGCCTCCGCTTCCTCCTCCGCCGCTGGCTGCGCCCCGGGGCCTGCTGACGTCCGGTTCCCTACGCACGGTCGACGTGAGGACACAAGGTGTCCTAAAGTGAAGGGC
This sequence comes from Kitasatospora sp. NPDC002543, assembly GCF_053594915.1. Classification (NCBI taxonomy): domain Bacteria; kingdom Bacillati; phylum Actinomycetota; class Actinomycetes; order Kitasatosporales; family Streptomycetaceae; genus Kitasatospora; species Kitasatospora sp. NPDC002543. The sequence continues at coordinate 5,499 of NZ_JBSFWR010000161.1, forward strand.
GTGTCACCGGCGCCTCCGCACACCACTCCGACCGAAGAGCGAAGGAGAACCACGGCCATGGCCGACACGTTCGAGACGGGCAAGTCCGACCTGGTGCAGCTGGCCCACCACCGGATGCGGACCGCGATCCCCGACAACGACTGGACGGTGCGTCAGAAACTCGCCCTGACCTGCCGCATCCTGTTCGACGCCGGACACGACTCCGGGCTGGCCGGCCAGATCACCGCCCGGGCCGAACGCCCCGGCACCTACTACACCCAGCGCCTGGGCCTCGGCTTCGACGAGATCACCGAGGACAACCTGCTCCTCGTCGACGAGGACCTCGACGTCCTGGAGGGCGACGGGATGGCCAACCCGGCCAACCGGTTCCACAGCTGGGTCTACCGGGCCCGCCCGGACGTCAACTGCATCATCCACACCCACCCGCCGCACGTCTCGGCGCTCTCGATGCTGGAGACCCCGCTGGTCGTCTCGCACATGGACATGTGCCCGCTGTACGACGACTGCGCCTTCCTGGAGACCTGGCCCGGCATCCCGGTCGGCAACGAGGAGGGCGAGATCATCTCCGCCGCCCTCGGGGACAAGCGCGCGCTCCTGCTCGCCCACCACGGCCAGCTGGTCGCCACCGGCACCGTCGAGGAGGCGTGCACACTGGCCCTGCTCTTCGAGCGGGCCGCCAGGCTCCAGCTGCTGGCCGGCGCCGCCGGGAAGATCCAGGAGATTCCGGAGCCGCTGGCCAAGGAGGCGCACGACTGGACCTCCACCCCCAAACGCGGCCAGGCGAACTTCGCCTACTACGCGCGCCGCGCACTGCGGGCCGGCCACGGGGACGCCTTGGCCGGGCACGCGGACGCCTTGGCCGGTCGCGGGGACGCTCTCGCCGGCCGGAAGGACGCCTGAGATGGCCGCCACCGCCCTGGAAGGGATCATCGCCTATCCGGTGACCCCGTTCTCGCCCGCCGACGGCGGCCCGGACCTCGACCGTCTCACCGAGCTGATCGACCGGCTGGTCCGCTCCGGCTGCCACGCCGTCGCCCCGCTGGGCTCCACCGGCGAGAGCGCCTACCTCGACGACCAGGAGTGGTACGCCGTCGCCGAGGCCTCGGTGGCGGCCGTCGCGGGCCGGGTGCCCACCGTGGTCGGCATCGCCGACCTCACCACCCGCGGCGCCGTCCGCCGCGCCCGGTTCGCCGAACGGGCCGGCGCCGACGTGGTGATGGTGCTGCCGCTCTCGTACTGGCGGCTGGACGAGCGCGAGATCACCCGGCACTACACCGAGGTCGCCGACGCGGTCGGCATCCCGTTGATGGTCTACAACAACCCGGCCACCGCCGGGGTCGACCTCGGCCCGGAGCTCCTGCACCGGCTGGTCGACCGGGTGGAGAACATCACCATGGTCAAGGAGAGCAGCGGCGACATCCAGCGGATGCACCGGCTCGCCCAACTGTCCGACGGCGCCCTGCCGTTCTACAACGGCTCCAACACCCTGGCACTGGAGGCCTTCGCGGCCGGCGCGGCCGGCTGGTGCACGGCGGCGCCCTGCCTCATCCCCGAGCTCACCCTCGACCTGTACCGGGCGGTGCGCGCCGGGGATCCGGAGACGGCCCGCCGGGTGTTCTACCGGCAGCTGCCGGTGCTGCAGTTCCTGCTCGGCGGCGGACTGCCGACCACTGTGAAGGCGGGCCTGGCCCTGTGCGGCCTGGACGCCGGGGAGCCCCGGCGCCCGCTGCTGCCGCTGGACGAGGAGCGGACGGCACGGCTGGCCGCGCTGCTGTCCGCGGCGGGGGCCGGCCCGGCGGCCGGCGCCGCCTGAGCCCCTCAGGGCAGCGTGGGGACCCGGTCCGCGGGGCCGTCCGGATCGTCGTGGATGACCACGAGGATCTCGGCCGGCTCCGGACCGGTGCTCCGGCAGCGGTGGGGCAGCGCCGAGTTGAAGTACACACTGTCCCCGGGGCCGAGCTCGACGCTGCGCCCGGGGAACTCCAGCACGGCGCTGCCCGCGTGCACGAAGAAGAACTCCTCGCCCAGGTGCGACTTGAACGGCGGGTCCGAGGGCGCGGTGGGCGGGTACATCACGAACGGCACCATCCGCTTGCCGCTGAGGCCGGTCGCGATGCCCTCGTAGTGGGAGGCCCCGGGATCGGTCCCGGGACCGATCGGCGTGCGCTCGCCGGCCCTGACCACGGTGACGAGCTCGGGCTCCACCTCGTCCGAGAAGAGCCGGCCGACGTCGACCTTGAGGGCGTGGGCCAGCTTGAGCGCCGTCGAGATCGACGGCTCGCTGATGCCGCGCTCGACCTTGGAGAGGTAGCTCTTGGTGACGCCGACCTGCTCGGCGAGTGCCTCCAGACTGAGCCGGTTCTGCTTCCTCAGCACCCGCAACCTGCCGGCCATGCGCCACCTCTCACCACGGAATCGTCCGGTCCATTATCGGCCCGGCCGGGAAGGGGCCGACGGGGTGCCGGCGGCGTCGGGGGCCGTCACCGGGCGGCGGGTGGGTCGTTGATCCGGGCACCGCTGCTCCGCGGGCGCGGCGGCAGTCGGAATCGGCCTGGAGGAGTCTGCGGTGTCCACCGTCACCAACCCGTTCACCGGTGCCTACACTCCGGTGGCCGAGGAAGTCACCGCCTTCGACCTGCCGGTCACGGGGACGCTCCCGGCCGAGCTCAACGGCCGGTACGTGCGCAACGGGCCCAACGGGATGCGGGCCGAGGACCCCCGGCCACGGCACCTGTTCGGCGGCTACGCCATGGTGCACGGGGTCCGGCTGCTGGAGGGGCGGGCCCGGTGGTACCGCAACCGGCTGGTCCGCAGCGCCGCCGTGGCCGAGGCCCTGGGGGAGCGGCCGCGCCCCGGCGCCGCGCCGAGGATCGCCGACGTCGCGCCCAACACCCACGTCATCGGGCACGCCGACCGCACCTTCGCGCTGGTCGAGGGCGGCTTCCGCCCGTACGAACTCTCCTACGAGATCGAGACGGTGGGCGCCAGCGACTTCTGCGGCACGCTGCCCGAGGGGTTCGCCGCGCACCCCAAGCTCGACCCCCTCACCGGCGAGCTGCACGCGATCACCTGGCAGCGGGACAGCGAGGTGCTGCGCCACCTGGTGCTCGACCCGCGGGGCACCGTCGTCCGGACCGTGGACATCCCCGTCCCGCACCGGCCGGTGGTCCACGACATGGCGCTGACCAGGAACTTCGCCGTGGTCCTCGACCTCACGGCGCGGGTCAGCGAGCCCGACAACCGGGCGCGCCGGACGTACCCGGCGGTCTGGGACGAGACCCGTGGCGCACGGATCGGGCTGCTGCCCCGCACCGGCACCGAGGTCCGCTGGTACGAGGTCGAGCCCTGCTTCGTCTTCCACACGCTCAACGCCCACGAGGACGGCGACCGGGTCGTCCTCGACGCGGTGCGCTACCCGAGGATGTTCGTCGGCGGCGCGCTGGACGGCCAGAGCAGCCCCACCCTGGACCGCTGGACCCTCGACACCGTCTCCGGGGAGGTCACCGAGAGCCGCCTGGACGACCGGCCGCAGGAGTTCCCGGCGGTCAGCCCCGCGGTGGTCGGCGGCGCCCACCGCTACGGGTACGCCACGGTGGCCACCGACCTGCTGCGCCACCTGGCCGGCGCCGAGGCCCCCGGCACCCTGCCCCCGGAGACCGCCGGGGACGCCCTGATCAAGCACGACCTGCGGCGGCGGTCCAGCACCGTGCGGCGGCTCGGCGCAGGCCGCTACACCGGCGAGGTGTCCTTCGTCCCGAGGCCGGGCGCCCGCGCCGAGGACGACGGCTACCTGCTCGCCTACGTCCACGACCCGGAGCGGGGCGCGAGCGACCTCGTCGTCCTCTCCGCCGAGGACTTCACCGGCGCCCCGCTCGCCACCGTCCACCTGCCGGTACGGGTGCCGGCCGGTTTCCACGGCAGCTGGATCCCCGACCCCCGCTGAACGGTGTGCCCCACTGCTGAACGGTGTGCCCCCGGGCCGGGGGCGACCGGCCCGGGCACGGGGCACACCGTGGCCGTCGAGGCGGGAGCCGGAGGCGGTCAGCCGCGGTGGTGGTCCGCCCGCTCCTTCCGGTGGCGGGGCAGCCGGTGGGATCCGACCGGTCGTCCGCCGGCGAGGTGCTCGGTGACGACCCGGTCCGCGACGGCCGGGTCGACCTTCCCGTACCAGACGTCGTCCGGCTGCACGCTGACGACGGGGGCCTGGTTGCAGGGGAACTGGCACCCCGTCTGGGTGACCAGCACGTCGTCGTCGCCCAGGCCCAGCTCGGTCAGCTTCAGTGCCAGGGCGCGCTGCACCTCCTCGGCGCCCACGGCCGTGCACCGCGAGCCGCGGCACACCATGACCTGGTGCCGGTGGCCGGGGACCTCCTCCCAGGCCGCGGACGTGAGGCCGGGCTCCGTGCCGGTGATCGCCCTCGTCGCCGCGGCCACCGTGGCGACCGCGTCCGGGGAGTCGGCGAGGCGGGTCGCGACGAGGAGTTCGGGGCGGTGGCCCGCGCGCTCGCGCCACCAGTGCGCGGCGATCCGCCGCAGCCAGGAATGGGCCGGGCCGGAGGCCGCGAGGCGGAGGCCGATCACGAGCACGGTCTCGTGGCCCGCGTCGGCCAGCCTGGTCAGCTCGGCCGACAGGGAGGGGTCTCCCTGCTGCAGGAACGCGGTCGAGGCCCGGTGCGCGGCCGCCGTCCGGAGGAGTTCGTCGCGGCGGACGACTTCCGCGACCGACATGCCGACCAGGAGTACGACACTGCGGCGGGCGGGGGTATCCGGGGCGGGGGAGGTCATGGGGTCGTCCTTTCGGGGATCAGTCCGTTCCACCGGATGTGCGGCCGGTCGTGCCGGGGGTGTCGTTCCACGGTGACGTCGACGCCGTAGACGCGCGCGATCGTCTCCGAGGTGAGCACCTCGGCGACGGGCCCGTGGGCGACCGGCCGGCCGTCGAGCAGGACGGCGACCTCGTCGCAGTAGGCGGCGGCGAGTTCGAGGTCGTGCAGCGCGGCGACCGTGGTGATGCCCAGCCCGCGGACGGTTCGGAGGAAGCCGAGTTGGTGGCGCAGGTCGAGGTGGTTGGTGGGTTCGTCGAGCAGGAGCACGCCGGGCTCCTGCACCAACGCCCGCGCGAGCTGGACCCGTTGCCGCTCGCCGCCCGACAGCGTCGGCCAGGAACGCTCGAGCAGGTGGCCGACGTCGGCGGCGGCGACGGCACCGGCGAGGACGGACCGCTCGTGGGCGTCGGCGGCGGCGTTCGCCGGCAGGGGCCAGCGGCCGCGGTGCGGCGTGCGCCCGAGTTCGATGACCTGACGGACCGTCAGTGGGTGCCGGGTGTCCGCCTGTTGCTCCATGAAGGCCACCTGTCGGGCCCGTCGGCGGGCCGGGAGCGTGTGGAGGTCCGTCCCGTCCAGGAGGACCCGCCCCGTGCTCGGCCGGGTCAGCCCGGCGACGGCGCGCAGCAGGGTGGTCTTCCCGGCGCCGTTGGGCCCGAGCAGGCCCGTGATCCGGCCGGGGCGGAACGCGAGCGAGACGTCGTCCAGCAGCGTGGCCGCGCCGACGCGCACGCCGAGGCCTTCCGCGCGCAGGTCGACGGGGGGCGTGCGCGTCACAGCGCCCTCCCGTCGGTCCGCCCCTGGCGCCACAGCAGCCAGGCGAAGAAGGGCGCTCCGAGTCCGGCCGTGACGACGCCGACGGGGATCTCACGGTCGGGGAGGACCGTGCGGGCCACGATGTCGCTGCCCACCAGGAGGGTCGCGCCCACCAGCGCCGACGCGGGCAGCAGGAGGGCGTGGCGCGGGCCGCAGACGAGCCGGACCACGTGCGGGACGACCAGGCCGAGGAACCCGATGACGCCGGTGTTGGCGACCAGGCACGCCGTCACCAGCGCGGCGGTGGCGACGAGGAGCCAGCGGGTGCGCTCGACGTGCACGCCGAGGGAGCGGGCGGAGGTCTCGCCGAAGGCGAAGGCGTCCAGGTCGCGGGCCGAGGAGGCCAGGACCGTGAGACCGACCAGTGCGACGGCGGTCAGGAAGACGGCGGTGGGCCACCGCACGCCGGCGACCGAGCCGAGCGTCCACTCCATGACACCGCGCGCCGCGTTGCGGTCCCCGAGGACCATCACGACGAACGAGGTGTACGCCCCGCACATCTGTCCCACCGCGATGCCGGCGAGCACGGTCCGGGTGGTCGGCAGTGACCGGGTGCGGGCGCCGGCCAGGGCCAGGACGACGGCGGCGGCGAGCAGGGCACCGGCGAAGGCCGCCGTCGCCACCGCGCCGGTGCCCACGGCGCCGGTCACGCCGACGCCGAGGACGATCACGGTGACCGCGCCGGCGGCGGCTCCGTCCGAGATCCCGAGCAGGAAGGGGTCGGCCAGGTCGTTCCCGGTCAGCGTCTGCAGCACCGCGCCGCAGACCGCCAGGCCGGCGCCGGTGGCGGCCGCTCCCAGCACCCGGGGCAGCCGCAGCTGCCAGACGATCCGGTCGTCCAGCAGCGTCACGTCCGGGCTGCCCAGCCCGAGACGGCGCATGACGACGTCGATCACGGTCCCGACCGGCTCGTGCTGCGAGCCCACGGCCAGGCCGAGGAGCACCGTGGCCAGGAGCAGGGCCGCGCCGACGGCCAGGACCGCCGTCGCGCGGGACGAAGGTGCGCTGGAGCCACCGGTCGCTGCCGTCGAAGCGCGGGCTGAACGCGGTGC
>NZ_JBSFWR010000162.1:0-11482 GCF_053594915.1 Kitasatospora sp. NPDC002543
TTTTCCTGATCCGCCGCCCACCGCTATCTACACCCCCCCTCCCACACTCTTCCCCACCCCCACGCTCTCCCGATCTGCCGCGGCCGGGGCCGCGGCGGCGGCCAGCTTGTCCGCCGCCTTGCGCGCGGTGGCGATCTCCTTGGGCTCCTCGGCCGCCGGGTCCAGCGCCGGCGGCGCGGGGACGGTCCACATCCACTCGCGGAGCTTCTCCCGCTCGTGGGTCAGTTCGTGGATGTCGGTCTCCGCGTACTCGAACTCCGGCGACCAGAACAGCGCGTCGAAGGGGCAGACCTCGATGCAGATCCCGCAGTACATGCAGAGCGAGAAGTCGATGGCGAACCGGTCCAGCACGTTGCGGGTGCGGGCCCGGGCGTTCGGCTCGGCGGCCGGCAGCGTCTCCTTGTGGGAGTCGATGTAGATGCACCAGTCCGGGCACTCGCGCGCGCAGAGCATGCACACCGTGCAGTTCTCCTCCAGCAGCGCGATGACGCCGCGCGAACGCGGCGGCAGCACCGGCTGCACGTCGGGGTACTGCGCGGTGACGCTCTTCCTCGTCATCGTCCGCAGCGTCACGGCCAGGCCCTTGGCCAGCCCCACTCCGGGGAAACTCATGAGATCGCCACCTTGATGATGCCGGTGAGGGCCAGCTGGACCAGCGCGAGCGGGATCAGCACCGTCCACGCGAAGCGCATCAGCTGGTCCTCGCGCAGACGCGGGTAGGTGACCCGCAGCCAGATGACCACGAAGGCCAGCGCGAAGGTCTTGAGGATCATCCAGAGCCAGCCGAGCTGGTCCGGCAGGGGCCCGTGCCAGCCGCCCAGGAAGAGCACCGCGGTCAGTGCGGACACCACCAGGATGCCCACGTACTCGGACAGCAGGAACAGCGCGAACCGCAGACCGGTGTACTCGGTGTACGCGCCGAAGATGATCTCCGAGTCGGCGACCGGCATGTCGAACGGCGGCCGCTGCAGCTCGGCCAGACCGGCCGTGAAGAAGACGAACGCGCCGATGATCTGCCAGGGCAGCCAGTACCACTCCCAGGCGTCCACGATCCCGGGCAGCGACAGCGTGCCGGCGGCCATCGCCACCGAGGCCGCCGCCAGCACCATCGGCAGCTCGTACGACATCAGCTGGGCGGCCGTGCGCAGGGCCCCGAGCAGCGAGAACTTGTTCGCCGAGGCCCAGCCGGCCATCAGCTTGCCGATCACGCCGACGCCCATCACGGCGAGCACGAAGAACAGGCCGGCGTCGACGGCCTGGCCGACGAAGCCGTCCGGGCCGACCGGGATCGCCAGCAGCACGAAGAGGTACGGCAGCAGCGAGACGGCGGGCGCCAGCTGGAAGATCCGGCGGTCCGCCCCGGCCGGGACGATGTCCTCCTTCTGCGCGAACTTCACGCCGTCCGCGACGAGCTGCGCCCAGCCGTGGAAGCCGCCCGCGTACATCGGGCCGAGCCGGCCCTGCATGTGCGCCATGACCTTGTGCTCGGTCTGGCCGATGACCAGCGGGAAGACCAGGAAGACGACGAGGGTGGCGACGCAGCGCAGCACCGTGTCGAGCAGGTTCACGCGCCGTCTCCGTCCTGGTCGGCCGGTCCGGCCGAGGTGTCGTCCTTCTGCTCGGCCGGCTCGCCCGGTGCCCCGGACGGTTCCTCCGCCGACCTCGCCGGCGGCTTCCCGGCCGGCTTCCCGGCCGACGGCTTCTCGTCGTGGGCGGGCACCGGGTTGTGCCAGGGCGCGTCGGAGGACCGGGGCCGCGCGGCGGCCGCGGGCCCGGCCTGCGGCTCGGCGGCCGACGGCGCAAGGGCGGACGGCTCGGCGGTGGACGGCTCGGCGGCAGCGGGCTCGGTGACCGGAGTCTCGGCAGCCGTCTGGCCGACCGATCCCTCGGACACCGACCGGGTCCGCCGCGGCCGGTCGGCCCGCACCGGCGGGGCGCCCTCGGCCGGAACGGCCGCCGGGGTCCCGGCGGCCGGAGCCTCGGCGGCCGCCTGGCTCGCCGACCCCGCCGACACCGACCGGGTCCGCCGCGGCCGGTCCGCCCGCACCGGCGGCGCGCCCTCGGCACCCTCAGCAGCGGCGGCACCGGCAGCACCGGCGCCCGCGGCCGCCCGGGGCGTCCGCGCCGCAGCACCGGCCGCCCGCGCACCGCGCGCGGGCCGCTCGGCGACCGGCGGCAGGGTGCCCTTGAGCGGCCCCCACTCGTTCGGGTCCGGCACGCCGGCCGGCAGCATCTTGCGCCGGGCCGGCCCGCCGCCGTGGTCGGACTCGCCCGGCTCCTTGGCGCCCGGCCAGTCCTTGGCGACCCGGGCCGCGAGCACGAACTCCTTGCGCAGCGGGTGCCCCTCGAAGCCGTCCGGCAGCAGCAGGGTGACCAGGTGGGGGTGCCCGGGGAAGTCGATGCCGAACATCTCGTGGGTCTCGCGCTCGTGCCAGGCGGCACCCGCGTACACGGCGACGGCGGTCGGCAGCGCCGCCCCGGCGCGCGGCACCCGGGTGCGCAGCGCGAGGTGCCGCACCCCCGGCGCCTCGACGGCGGCCAGGTGCGCGACCACGGAGAAGCCCTCGGCGAGCTCGTCGACGGCGCTCAGCCAGTCGAAGAAGCCCAGGCCCAGGACGTCCCGGGCGTTGGTGAGCGCCTCGATCCAGTGCTCGGCGGGGACGTCGACGGTGATCAGCCCGTACGCCTCGGCGCCGGTCGCCCACTCCCCGACCGACGCCGCGTACTGCTCGGCGGACGTCACGAGGCTCCCCCTTCCGGCGTGCCGGGGCCCGCCACCAGCGGGCGGCGCAGTGCCGCCGCGGGCGTGGTGTAGCGGTCCGGCAGGGACTCGGAGGCGATCTTCTCCTGGAGCTTGAGGATGCCCTGGAGCAGCGCCTCCGGCCGCGGCGGGCAGCCGGGCACGTAGACGTCCACCGGGATGATCTGGTCCACGCCCTTGGTGACCGAGTACGAGTCCCAGTACGGGCCGCCGGAGTTGGAGCAGGCGCCGAAGGAGATGACGTACTTCGGCTCGGGCATCTGCTCGTAGAGGCGCTTGACGGCGGGCGCCATCTTGTCGGTGACCGTCCCGGAGACGATCATCAGATCGGCCTGACGGGGTCCGGGCGCGAACGGGATGACACCCATCCGGATGAAGTCGTGCTTGGCCATGGACGCGGCGATGAACTCGATCGCGCAGCAGGCCAGCCCGAAGTTGAAGCACCAGAGGCTGTAGCGGCGCCCCCAGTTGAGCACCACCTTGACCGGGTCCGGCGCGAGCCGGGCCAGCGGGCCGATGCCGCGGCGCTCGACGGCGCCGGGGCGCGAGGGGTCCGGCAGCCCGAGCGGGACGGGACCGCCCTGCGCGTCGCCGTGCGAGTGGGAGTGCGTCACGTCCATTCCAGAACGCCCTTCTTCCAGGCGTACAGCAGCCCGACCGCGAGGAAGCCGATGAACAGGAACATCTCGACCAGTGTTCCGGCGCCGTACCCGGCGGAGGCGAAGACGGTCGCCCAGGGGAACAGGTAGATCGCGTCCACCGCGAAGATCACGTACAGGAAGGCGTACACGTAGTAGCGGATCTGGGTGTGCGCCCAGTCCTCGCCCACCGGGTCCACCCCGCACTCGTAGGCGAGGAGCTTCTCGGGCGAGTACACCACGGGTCGCAGCAGCCGGTTGGCGGTGAAGGCCACGGCGACGAAGAGCACTCCGACGACGGCCAGCAGGCCCATCGCGGCGTACGCGTCGAAGTAGCCGCTGCCGACCGCCGGGTCGGCCGCGGCGGCAGCCGCGTGCTTCCCCTCCATGCCTTCGCCTCCACCTCGGCCGTGAATCCGCCCTCAGGACAGTTCTACGACGTTTGCTCTCACGGTCCTAACCATGGCCAGAGCGTGAGTCTAAGGGGACCTCTCCGCTCCGCCCGAACCCTGCCCGCTCCGCAAGACGGCCGGTGGACACCCCGGCGGAGGTCCGGCGGCCGGCCCCGGGGTGGGGTTAACCCCCGGTCGGGAAGATGTATCACCCCCATGGCATCCATCGCCCGGCGTTCGGGAAGCTTGGTCCAGCCGCACGACGAAGAGGGACGGTAGATCCGGATGAAGCCGCTGCACCAACGGGCCGTGGACGCCATCAAGGAGCAGGACGACCGGATGGAGCGCCCGCCGCTGTACGGCGCACGGATGTGGCACCAGGTCGGGCGGTTGATGCTCAACTTCCCGCTCGGCTCGGCCGGCTTCATCGTGACCGTGCTGCTGCTCTCGGCCGGACTGGGCCTGTCGATCACCGTGGTGGGGCTGCCGATCCTGGCCGGCGGGCTGTGCGCCGCGCGGGCCCTGGGCCGGCTGGGCCGGCAGCGGGCCCGCGCGGCGTACGGTTCCGCGATCGACGAGCCGGAGCCGGTGAAGCCGCGCCGCCCGGGCATGGTCGGCTTCACCATCGCCCACCTCACCGACCTGCTGAACTGGCGCTCGGCGCTCTACAACCTGCTGATGCTGCCCTGGGGCATCGTGAGCTTCACCGTGACCCTGGTCTCGGTGGTCGTGCTCTGGCCGGTGTTGCCCTGGGTGGTCCGCGGGCTGGCCGCGACCGACCGCATCCTGATCGAGTCGCTGCTCTTCCCGGGCGCCCTGGCCGAGCGGGTGCGCGAGCTGGAGGACGACCGCGGCACCGTGGTCGACACCGCCGCCGCCGACCTGCGCCGGATCGAGCGCGACCTGCACGACGGCGCCCAGGCCCGGCTGGTCGCGCTGGCGATGGACCTCGGCATGGCCAAGGAGCGGCTGCGCGAGGTGGAGACCGAGGACGACATGGCGGCCGCCGCCCGGATGGTCGACAACGCCCACGGCGAGGTCAAGCTGGCCCTCCAGGAGCTGCGCGACCTGGCCCGCGGCATCCACCCGGCGGTGCTGACCGACCGCGGCCTGGACGCCGCGCTGTCCTCGGTCGCCGCCCGCTGCACCGTCCCCGGCGGGGTCCGGGTGAACGTCGACCTGGCCGGCCCGGACGGTCAGCCCGAGCGCCCGGACTCGGCGGTCGAGGGCATCGCCTACTTCACCGTCAGCGAGCTGCTGACCAACGTCTCCAAGCACGCCGGCGCCCGCTCCGCCTCGGTCGAGGTCTGGCGCTCGGACGACCAGCTGATGGTGCTGGTCCAGGACGACGGCAAGGGCGGCGCGGCCCCCTACCCGGGCAGCGGCCTGGCCGGACTGGCCGAGCGGATCCGCGCGGTGGACGGGGTCTTCCTGGTGGAGAGCCCCGAGGGCGGACCGACCACCGTCACCGTCGAGCTGCCCTGGCGCACCCGCACCGCCCGCCGCTGACCGCCCGGCCGGGGCAAGCGGCCCCCGGACACGGCAGGGCGCCGGGGCCTCGTCGAGCAGTGACGAGGCCCCGGCGCCGTTCCGGTACGGCACCCGGCCCGCTGAGCCCTTGCGCGGCGTGCGGCCCGGCGTCCCCGTACCGGAGCTCAGGGCGACGGGCTCTGCGCGGTCTCCAGCTCGCCGAGGGTGACGTCGGCGGTCCTGGTGCCGCCGTCCCGGGTGTAGGTGACGGTGACCTTGCTGCCCGGGGTGAGCGAGGCGAGCGCGGTGGTGAGCGCGTTCAGCGAGTCGACCGGGGTGTCGCCGATCTTGGTGATGACGTCGCCGGCCTGGAGCCCCGCCGAGGCCGCCGCCCCGCCCGGGGTGACCGCCACGATGACCGCGCCGGCCGGCTGGAACTGCTGGTTGAAGCTGGTCCGGGCGGTGATGCCGAGCGCGGCCCGGCCGGAGTTGGTGACCTTGCCCTGCTTGATCAGCTGGTCGGCGATGTTGGTGATGGTGCTCGCCGGGATGGCGAAGCCGATGCCCGGGGCGGCCGAGCCGTTGGTCTGCGGCTCGGTCGCGGCGAGCGTGTTGATGCCGATGACCTTGCTGTCCAGGTTCACCAGCGCGCCGCCGCTGTTGCCCGGGTTGATCGCCGCCGAGGTCTGCACCATGTTGCCGATGGTGGCGCCCGGCGACCCGGGGCCCTGGGGTTCGGAGACGGTCCGCCCGGTGGCCGAGACGATGCCCTGGGTGACGCTGCTGGAGAGCCCCAGCGGGCTTCCCATGGCGAGGGTGATCTGGCCGAGCTGGACCTTGCTCGAGTCGCCGAAGCTGGCCGGCCGCAGGCCGCTCGGCGGGTTGCTCAGCCGGATCACCGCGAGGTCGGAGTCGGGGTAGCTGGCGACCAGGCCGGCGTCCAGCGTGGTGGTGCTGTTGGCGAGGGTCACCGTGAAGGTCTTCGCGGTGCCGATCACGTGGGCGTTGGTGACGATGTCGCCCTTGTCGTCGTAGACGATGCCGGAGCCGAGGCTGTCGCCGGTGGTGATCTGCACCACGGAGGGCAGCACGTTGGCGATCACCGTCTGGTAGGCCTCCTGCAGCTGGGTCGCGCCGTTCGACGGGCCGGGCGTCGCGGCGGCCTGGGTGCCGGCCGTGGGCGAGCCGGTCGCGGCGACGGTGGACGAGGAGGACGAGCCGCTGCTGCAGCCGGCCAGCGCCAGCGCGGCCGCCGCCGCGACCGCGACCGCTCCCGGCAGCCGCCCGGCCGGTCCCCTCGGCGCCCGCGGGCCGCCCGGCCGGGGTCCGGTGGGCGGGAGGAGGGTGGGTTCCTTGTGACGGCGCACCTGACTGCCTCCGATTCGTCACCACGCCGAGGGGCGCGGGCATGAGTGCACGGAAATCCTTGTCAGCTTTTCACCGTTTTGTCCGCTTTGCGGCACCGACTCGCCCGAACGTGGCGATCGAATTCGAACCCCTAGGATCGGGCCATGACTTGGTTGATCACCGGCGGTGCCGGATACATCGGCGGACACGTCGTCCGACAGCTCCTCGACGCCGGCGAGCGCGTCGCCGTCCTGGACGACCTCAGCACCGGCGACGCCTCCCGGCTGCCGGCCGGCGTCCCCCTGATCGAGGGCTCCACCCTGGACCGCACCGCGCTGGACGCCGCGATCCGCGAGCACGGTGTCGAGGGCATCCTGCACTTCGCCGCCAAGAAGCAGGTCGGCGAGTCCGTCGAGCAGCCCTTCCTGTACTACCGCGAGAACATGATCGGCCTCCAGACCGTCCTGGAGGCGGCCGCCGAGGGCGGGGTGAAGCGCTTCCTCTTCTCCTCCTCCGCCGCGGTCTACGGCATGCCGGACGTCGACCTGGTCACCGAGTCCACGCCCTGCGCCCCGATGAGCCCGTACGGCGAGACCAAGCTGGCCGGCGAGTGGCTGGTCGCCGCGGCCGGCCAGGCCCACGGCATGTCCACCGTGGCCCTGCGCTACTTCAACGTGGCCGGCGCCGCCTCCCCCGAGCTCTCCGACGCCGGGGTGTTCAACCTGATCCCGATGGTCTTCGAGCGGCTCACCGCCGGTCAGGCCCCGCGGATCTTCGGCGACGACTACCTCACCCCGGACGGCACCTGCGTCCGCGACTTCATCCACGTCTCCGACATCGCCTCGGCGCACGTGGCGGCCGCCAAGCGGATGGCCGCCGACCCGGCCGGCGCGACCCGGCTGGTGCTGAACATCGGCCGCGGCGAGGGCGTCAGCGTCAAGGAGATGCTGGCCGTGATCGGCAAGGTCACCGGCTACGACACCGCCGCCGAGGTGACCCCGCGCCGCGCCGGCGACCCCGCCCGGGTGGTGGCCTCCGCCGACCTGATCCACCGCGAGCTGGGCTGGACCGCCCGTCACGACGTGACCGAGATGGTCTCCTCCGCGTGGGACGGCTGGTGCAGCCGCCACCCCGGGGCCCGCAAGGCCTGAGCCGGCCCGCCCGGTCGCCGGTCCGGCGGTGTCCGCCCCGCGCTCAGCGGGCGGGCACCGCCGTGCCGTAGAAGGCGTCCAGCGCGTACACGCAGCGGTCCTTGGAGCCGACGAAGACCCGACCGCCGACCGCCACCGGCGAGCCGGTGAGCTCGCCCTTGGTGCCGAGCTCCCAGCGCAGCTGACCGCTCGACAGGTCCAGGGTGTGCAGCGAGTGGTCCCGGCTGCCCAGGTGCACCAGGCCGTCGGCCACCGCCGGGGAGCCGACGATCTCTCCGCGCGCCGTGTAGCGCCAGCGCTCCCGGCCGGTGGCCGCCTCGAAGGCGTACAGCACCTCGCCGTTGCCGACCAGCACCATGCCGTCCGAGACCACCACCGGATCGGCCCCCTGGCGCCGGCCGGTGACCCCGCGCCAGCGGTCCAGGCCAGTGGCCGCGTCCAGCGCGTAGACGGTGCCCAGGTAGTCGGCCACGTAGACCGCGTCGGCGTCCAGCGCGGGCGGGGTGAACAGCACGACCGGGGCCTCGAAGCGCCAGCGCTCGGCCCCGCTGGCCGCGTCCAGCGCGTACACCCGGGTGCCGGCCGACACGTACAGCACGCCGCCGCGCTCGACCGGGTGCGAGGGCACGTCGTCGCCGACCTGGAAGGACCAGCGCAGGCCCGTCCCGCGCGGGTCGACGCAGCGCAGCCGCCCGCCGCCGTAGTAGTAGGCGGCGCCGCCCACCAGGACCGGGCCGGACTGCGGGTTCTCGTAGTCCTGCTGGGCGTCGTCGGCCCGCCACAGCTCGGCGCCGTTGGCGGCCGAGCGGAGCTGGACGCCGCCGCCCCTGATGCCGCAGCAGAGCACGCCGTCGGCGGCGGAGAGCGAGTAGACCCAGCCGTCCAGCGAGGTGCGCCAGCGCTCGGTGCCGTCCACGGCGTCCACGGTGTACAGGTGCGGGCCGTCCGCGGCGTGCACCCGGCCCGCGTCCACCGCGAGCGCCCAGGCGACGTCCCGGGTCTTGTAGCGGCGCTCGCCGGAGGCGATGTCCAGCGCGTGCACCTCGAAGCTGGAGACGAAGAGGGTGCCGTCGGCGACCACCGGCGTGCCCCAGACGTCGTTGGACATCCGGAACCGCCAGGGGCGCCAGCGGGCGACCGGCGCGGGCGGCGGGGTGGGCGCCCGGCGGACCCAGTCGGTCGTGGCCGGGGCGGTGCTCGGGCCCGGCTGCTCGTACTCGGCCCGCGGCCCCGGGCCTATCCGCACCGAGGCGCCGGACAACTGCACCTCGACGGAGCCGCCGGTCGGCGCCCGGTGCCGGTTCGGGGAGGCGATCTTCGCGGTCGGGATCTCGGCGTCCGAGCCCTGGCCGGGCCTCGGCATGCCGTGCACCGGCCCGGCCGGCGACTGGGCGTGCCGCCCGCCCGGGTTGGTGCGCGGGTCGGCCGGCCCGAGGTGCTGCGACGGGACGTGGGCGGGCGGCGCGTGCGGCGGCGGGGGCGGATGGGCCGGACCGGCGGGCGGGCGCGGCGCGGCGGCTGGCCGGCGGCCCCGCTTGCGCTCGATCAGCTCCAGCGCGTTGGCCGGCAGCCAGTCCCCGGCCTCGCCGGAGGCGTCGTCCCGGGAGAACAGGTGCGGGGCCAGCTCGGTCTGGATCTGCGCCGGGGTGGGCCGGCGCTCGGGGGCCTGCTGCATGCAGGCACGGACCAGGTCCATCAGCTCCGGCGGCATGCCGGTCAGGTCCGGTTCCTCGCGCAGCAGCTGGAACACCGTCTCGACCGGGTTGGTGCCCCGGTAGGGCGGGTGCCCGGTGGCGCAGAAGACCATCAGCGAGCCGAGCGAGAAGACGTCGCTGGCGCCCCGGACGGTACGGCTGTCCCTGGCCTGCTCGGGGGACATGTAGGCGGGGGTGCCGACCGCGACGTTGGTCATGGTGAGCCGGGTGCTGGACACCCCGGCCGCGATGCCGAAGTCGATCACCTTCGGGCCGTCCTCGACGACCAGGACGTTCGAGGGCTTGAGGTCGCGGTGGATCAGCCCGGCCGCGTGGATGGACTGGAGGGCCTCCGCGATGCCGGCGACCAGCCAGCGGGTGGCCTCCACCGGCAGCGGGCCGCAGTCCTCGACCAGGTCCTCCAGCGAGGGGGCCGGGATGTACGCGGTGGCCAGCCAGGGCACCCGGGCGTCCGCGTCCGCGTCCACCACGGCCGCGGTGTAGAAGCCGCCGACCGTCTTGGCCGCCTCGATCTCGCGGGCGAAGCGGACCCGGAACAGCTCGTCCTCGGCCAGCTCACCCCGCACGGTCTTGATGGCGACCCGCCGGCCCGACGCGGAACGCGCCAGGTAGACCAGCCCCATCCCACCCGCGCCGAGCCGCCCCAGCACCTCGAAGGGCCCGATCCGCCTCGGATCGTGCGCCGTCAGCTGGTCCACTCCGCTGCCACCTCCCCGTTGTCCGCACCCGCCGCGTGGTGCCGGACCCGATTCTCCAATGCCGCCCCGCGCATATCCAACCTCCCCCACCCGCCGGAACGCGCCGTCCGGGCCCGAACGACGCCCCGGACGGGCCCCTGACCAGCGAGGACGGAACGGCCGGATCCCGACGCCCGCTCCGGGGGCGGCTTGCGCGCGGAGCCCCGGACCGTTCACTTCCGGACGGCACCTCACTCTTCGGCCGCCGTCACGCTCTGTCACCCGATCACCCCTCAGCGGACTCGCCGTCACGCTGTGAGATCAAAGGCACACGGGGGGGCTTCAACAGGGGCTTCGAGGCCCGGTGAATATCCGTCCGAAGTGGTTCATGCCGCTATACCAACCCCCGTGCGGAGTAATAGTCGCATCACCGAATCGCGCCAAGATCGTGCCACGGTAAGCTGACGGCATGACAGGACAAGTTCGCACCGTCGACGGTCGCGTCGCCGGGCGACGCGGACAGGAGACGCGGCAGAAGCTGCTCGATTGCCTCCGCGAGATGCTCAGCACGTCGCCCTATCGGGACGTCAAGGTCATCGACGTCGCCCGTATGGCGGGTACCTCCCCCGCGACCTTCTACCAGTACTTCCCGGATGTCGAGGGCGCAGTCCTCGAAATCGCCGAGGAAATGGCCAAGGACGCCGACCAGCTCAAAGAGCTGGTGGCCGGAAAGTCCTGGGCAGGGAAGTCCGGACCGACCACTTCGGAAGAACTGGTCGACGGATTCCTCGCCTTCTGGCGCAAGAACGACGCCATTCTCCGAGTGGTCACGCTCGGTGCCGCCGAAGGGGACAAGCGGTTCTTCAAGATCCGCATGACGGTCCTCAACGCGGTCGCCAAGCCGCTCGCAGAGGCCGTCAAGGAACTCCAGGCGAAGGGTCAGGCCGACAAGTCGCTCGACCCGAACGCCGTGGCTGGGGCCCTGGTCTCGCTGCTCGCCTCGGCGGCCGAGCACCAGAAGGCCTTCACCTCCTGGGGCGTCAAGGTCAAGGACCTCAAGCCCAACCTCGCTCCCCTGGTGTACCTGGGTGTCACCGGCAAGAAGGCGCCCAAGTAGGACCGTCCTCCGACCCACCATCCGCTCCGCGCGCAGCCCCGGCCTCCTGTCCGGGGACCGACGGACGGCGGCCGTGTCCTCGGGGGAGGTCCGCCGACGTACCGCACGCGCGCCAGACACGCCGGTGGGCGGGCACCCGCGGGCCCACACTGCTGGCCTCGCTCGGCTCCCAACTCGCCTCGATCGCGCTGCCGTTGCTGGTCCTGCGGGAGAC
>NZ_JBSFWR010000163.1:0-11404 GCF_053594915.1 Kitasatospora sp. NPDC002543
GTTCGGGGAGAACGCCCTGGTGAGCCAGCTCCAGGCGCTGCGGGCGGCCTGCTTCGACCGCGAGACCGCCGACTTCCTGACCCGCTGCCCGCGCGGCACCGTGGTCGGGCTCGGGGACGGCCTGGAGACCCAGGCCTGGCGGGTCGACAACGGGCGGGCGAGCTGGCTGTCGGTGGACCTGCCGGAGACCGCGGCCCTGCGCGGTCGGCTGCTGCCGCCGGACGAGCGGCACCGGATCGTGGCCCGCTCGGCCACCGACCCGGCCTGGATGAACGAGGTGGACCCGGCGAACGGGGTGCTGATCAGCGCCGCGGGGCTGCTGATGTACCTGCGCCCGCCGGAGGTCCGGGCCCTGATCGCGGCCTGCGCCGAGCGGTTCCCCGGCGGGGCGCTGGTGCTGGACGCGGTGCCGCGCTGGTTCAGCCGGCGGGCCGTCGAGGGCAAGCTCCGGGACCGGCACTTCCAGGCGCCGCCGATGCCGTTCGGGATGGACGCGGACGAGCGCGGGGGGCTGGCCACCGCGCACCCGAGGGTCACCGACGTGCGCGAGGTCTACCCGGAGGGCGCGCGCTGGCCGGTGAGCGCTGTGCTGCCGGTCGCGCGCTGGATCAAGCAGCGCCCGTCCGTGGTCGCACTGCGTTTTGCCGAATCTTGAAGAAACGCCGGAGGACCTGGAACCATGGTGTGGGGGCGTACGTCGTAACCACGGGTGATCGGCCGGGGGGACAGGCCGCCCGGCACGTTAGGCTCGCTCCGGGGGAGCGGCCGGCGTGCCGCCATCGGACGAACTGCCGGGACGGGCACGCGGCTCCAGGGGGAGCGCGGCCGGTCCCGTCCTGCCACGGAGGGACTGGCCTTGCACATCGACGCCTGGATCGAGGGGATTCCACCGACGGCGGTGTACGCCGTGATCGGTCTGATCATCGGGTTCGAGTCGCTGGGCATTCCCCTGCCCGGCGAGATCGCCCTGGTGACGGCGTCCCTGATGGCCGTCAAGGGTGTGGTGAGCCCGTGGGGCGTCGCGATCTGCGCGATCGCCGGCGCGATCATCGGTGACTCGATCGGCTACTCGATCGGGCGCAAGGGCGGCAAGCCGCTGTTCGAGAAGCTGGGACGCAAGTTCCCCAAGCACTTCGGGCCCTCGCACCTGGCCACCGCCGAGCGCTCGTTCCAGAAGTGGGGCATGTGGGCGGTCTTCTTCGGCCGCTTCATCGCCCTGCTGCGCATCTTCGCCGGCCCGCTCGCGGGCGCGCTGAAGATGCCGTACTGGAAGTTCCTGATCGCCAACGTGCTGGGCGGCATCGTCTGGGCCGGCGGCACCACGCTGCTGGTCTTCAAGGTCGGCAAGGCCATCGAGCCGTGGCTGGCCCGGTTCTCCTGGGCGGGCCTGGGCGCGGCCCTGGTGATCGGTCTGCTCTCGGCCTGGATCATGAAGCGCCGGGCCGCCAAGACGCACGCCAAGATCGAGGCGGAGGAAGCGGCCAAGGCCGCCGCCGCGGCCAAGGAGCCGGTCGCCGACTGACGCCCTCCGGCCGGCCCCTCCGGCCGGTCGTCCACCGCCCCTCCCGGCCGGCCCCCTCGGCCGGTCGTCCACCGCCCTCGTGGTGCCCTCGGGCCCTCGGAGTAGCATCGGCCGGGTATCCGCCGATCTTGCACTCTGGAGGGCCCGATGTCTTCGCAGCCGACGTGGGACGCCGTCGACGCGTACTTCTCCGAGCGGCTGGTGGGCCACGACCCCGCGCTGGAGGGTGCCACGGCCGCCGCCGCGGCGGCCGGGCTGCCGGAGATCGCGGTGGCCCCAACCCAGGGCAAGCTGCTGCACCTGCTGGCGCTGACCCAGGGCGCGAAGCGGATCCTGGAGGTCGGCACGCTCGGCGGCTACAGCGCGATCTGGCTGGCCCGGGCGCTGCCCGCGGACGGCACCCTGCTCACCCTGGAGCTGGACCCCCGGCACGCCGAGGTCGCCCGGGGCAACCTGGCCGCCGCCGGGCTGGCCGGAGTCGCCGAGGTACGGGTGGGCCGCGCCGCCGACTCGCTGGCCGAGCTGGTGGAGCAGGGCGTGGAGCCCTTCGACCTGGTCTTCATCGACGCCGACAAGCCGAGCAACCCGGAGTACTTCCGCCGGGCGCTCCAGCTGACCCGGCCCGGCTCGCTGATCATCGTCGACAACGTGGTGCGCGGCGGCGCGGTCGCCGACGCGGACAGCACCGATCCGGCGGTGGTCGGCACCCGGGCGCTGCACGACCTGATCGCGGCCGAGCCGAAGGTCACCGCCACCTCGGTGCAGACCGTCGGCAGCAAGGGCTACGACGGCTTCACCCTGGCCCGCGTCCAGGGCTGACCGCGCGAGCCCACCCCTCTCGCTTCCACCCCCTCACCTGCCATTCAATCGTCATCGGAGAACGGAGACATCGTGCGGATCGGACTGCTGGGAACCGGCCCCTGGGCGGAACGGGTGCACGCGCCCGTCCTGGCCGAGCACCCCGGGCTCGAGTTCACCGGCGTCTGGGGCCGCCGACCGGAGGCGGCCGAGGCGCTCGGCGCCGCGCACGGCGTGCCCGGGTACGCCGACCTCGACCGGCTGCTGGCCGAGGTGGACGCGGTCTCCATCGCGCTGCCGCCGACCGTGCAGGCGGGCCTCGCGGTCCGGGCCGCCGAGGCCGGCTGCCACCTGCTGCTGGACAAGCCGGTCGCGCTGACCGTGCCGGATGCCGAGGCCGTGGCCGAGGCGGTGCGCGAGCACAAGGTCGCCTCGGTGGTCTTCTTCACCGTGCGCTTCGGCGGCGAGCAGATGCCGTGGATCGAGCGGCAGTCGGAGCTCGGCGGCTGGTTCACCGGCCGCTCGGACTGGCTCGGCTCGGTGTTCGCCCCCGGCAGCACCAGCCCGTACGCGGCCTCGCCCTGGCGGGTGGAGAAGGGCGCGCTGTGGGACGTCGGTCCGCACGCGCTGTCCGTGCTGCTGCCGGTGCTGGGCGACGCGACCCGGGTGACGGCGGAAGCCGGCCCGCTGGACACCGTCCACCTGGTGGTCCGGCACGCCGGCGGCGCCTCCAGCACGCTCGCGCTCAGCCTGACCGCGCCGCTCGCGGCGGGCGGGACGGGCATGGAGCTGCGCGGCGAGCACGGCGTGGTGCAGCTGCCTCCGCGCGGCGAGGGGCCGGCCGCCGCGCTGCACCGGGCGCTGGACGCCCTGCAGGCCTCGGCCGCCTCCGGTGAGCCGCACCCCTGCGGGGTGGACTTCGGCCTGCGGGTGGTGGAGATCCTGGTCGGCGCGGAGCGCTCGCTGGCGACCGGCGGGCCGGTGGACGTCTGAGCGGGAGCCGCCGCTGACGGCGGCGGCTGCGGCAGGGCCCGGTGCGGATCTTCCTCCGCACCGGGCCCTGCCGCGCTTCCGGTGCCCCCCGCGTCTCCCGTCCCTCCCGCGCCTTTCCCGTCCCTCCAATCCCTCCCGCGCCTCTCCCGCGTCTCAGACCGGCGGCAGCGGCGGGACCGAGGACGGGCGGCGGTCGGTGGGGCGGGCCGGCGGGACGACCGGGGCGCGGAAGTCGCGCGGGCCGGTCCACAGGGCCGGGACGGCGTCGCTGCGGCGGGCCAGTTCGTACGCCAGGGCCTCGTAGTTGACCCGCCAGCCGTGGAAGTGCGCCCAGGCCTCCTCGACCGGGCGTTCGCGCGGGAAGCCTGCCGCGGTGATCATCGCGACGGCGCCCAGGAACTCGGCGTAGGTCAGCCGGATCGGGACGTCCGGGTCCGGGTCCGCGTCGAAGTCGAACCGCAGCGAGCGCGCGATGTCGCGCATGGCGGTGAAGCCGGCCCGGAGCACCAGCCGGGCCTCGGGCGGGGCCGAGCGCGGGCACAGCGCCAGGTGCAGGGCGGCGGCGTCCATCACGGCGATCAGCCCGACCACCCAGCTGCGGTTGGGCTGGGGGGAGCGGAAGGCGAGCAGCACCGGGTAGTTGGAGTGGCTCTCGCCGATGTCGGCGGCCAGCCGCTCCCAGTCCCGGTAGAGCTGGGGGAGCGCGGTCTCGGTGTCCACCAGGGACTGGCGGGCCAGCAGTTCGGGGCCCCAGGCGGGCTCGCCGGCCCGGGACTGCAGCAGCGTCACCTCGGTCTCGCGGCGCTGGTAGGCGGCGTAGAGGGTCGGCAGGTAGGAGATCTGGAGGGCGATGACCAGCGGCCCGCTGGCGGCCGCCAGGAAGTCGATGGCGGAGAGCTGGAGCCGCTCGCCGCTGGCGAAGCCGAGGGTGAACAGGCTGGACCCGGCCTCGCGCACGGACACCGACCAGCTGAGCTCGGAGGTGCCGTGCAGCAGCAGGGTGTAGGCGACCAGCATGCAGCCCAGCCAGACGCCGAGCATGCCCAGCAGCACCAGCGGTGCCAGCCAGGTGAGCACCCGGTCCTGCGCGTGGTAGCCGCGGGACGGCCCGGCGGACAGCCGCAGCAGCGTGCGCAGCACCCGCCAGAGCCGCATCACCAGCGCCGAGTAGAGGCCGCGCGGAACGACCAGCGTGCGCAGGATGCTGCCGACGACCAGTAGGAGCAGCAGGGCGCCGAGCGCGGTCTGGATCATCCTCATGGCGCCATTCTGGCGGCAGGTCTGGGTTGCCGCGGACCGCTTCCGTCGCGGGTCGCCCGGCCGCGGGCCGTCCGTCGCGAATTCGCCGCCCTGTCGGCTGCCCAGCCCCCCGCCCGCTGCTCCGCCGTCCGTCCCTTCACCCACCGCCCGTCCGTGCCCCGTCGCCGCCCGTCCGTGCCCCGTCGCCGCCGGGCCCGGCCGCGTCGAGTATGACCATGGTCACACCGAAGCCAGGCCTACGTACCGATGTTCTCACCGCGTCTATGTATGCGAAGGGTCAGTCCCACGAGCGAATCGGAGACCGGACTGTGCGTGCTCAGCGAGACGGCGCGGCCGAGGAGGAGAACCCCGGGCGCCGGCGGTGGCGGTTCGCGCCGCGCCGCGGGCCCTTACGCGGGGCACGGCCGGCGCGGGTGCGGCGCCCGCTCCCGCGGATCGACTACCCGCGCCGCGGTCGGCGCGGGGTCCGCCGCTGGCTCCCGTCCTGGCGGCAGCTGCTGCTGGTGGTCGGGACGGGTGCGGCGGCGCTGACGGGCTGGCTGACCTGGTTCTACGTCACCACCGCCGTACCGGAGGACCTGAACTCCTTCGCCACCCAGCAGAACAACGTCTACTACTGGGCGGACGGCACCGAGATGGCGCGGATCGGCCCGACCAACCGGCAGGAGGTGCCGCTCGGCCAGGTTCCGGAGCCGGTGCGGTGGGCAGTGCTGGCCGCCGAGAACGAGACCTTCTACACCGACCCGGGCATCTCCGTGACCGGCATCGGGCGCGCCGTCGTGACGATGGTCACCGGCGGGGAGACCCAGGGCGGCTCCACCATCACCCAGCAGTACGTCAAGAACATCTACCTGAACCAGCGCCAGGACGTCTCCCGCAAGCTCAGCGAGATCGTCATCGCGATGAAGCTCGACGACCGGATGACCAAGCAGGACATCCTGGCCGGCTACCTGAACACCAGCTGGTTCGGACGCGGCAGCTACGGCATCGAGCGCGCCGCCGCGGCCTACTACGGCAAGGACGTCTCCGAACTCGACCCCAGCGAAGGCGCCTTCCTGGCCGCCCTGCTGAAGGGCGCTTCGCAGTACGACCCGGCGATCGGCGCGGAGAACCGGAAGCGGGCCGAGGAGCGCTGGTCCTGGATCCTGGACCGGATGGTGGAGGTCGGCAAGCTCTCCGCCGCCGAACGCGCCCGGTACACCGTCTTCCCCGAGCCCAAGCCGCAGCCGAAGTCGGCCGGGCTGAGCGGCCAGACCGGGTACCTGGTGGACATGGCCCGCGCCTACGTGGAAAGCCACAGCGGCATCACCCCGGCCCAGTTCGACCTCGGTGGACACCAGATCCGCACCACCTTCGAGAAGCCGAGGGTCGAGGCCCTGGCCGCCGCCGTGAAGGAGGGCACCGCGGGGATCGACCCGGACAACCGCGAGTCCGACAGGCTCCTGAAGGTCGGCGCCGCCTCGGTGGCCCCGGACGGCCGGATCGTCGCGCTCTACGGCGGCCCCGACTACCTGAAGCAGGGCTTCAACAACGCCAACACCACGACGGTGCCCATCGGTTCGGCCTTCACCCCGGTGGTGTACGCCGCCGGGCTCGACCAGGGAACGCAGCGCCAGCGGGGCGGCAACCGCACCCCGGTGACACCCGCCACCCCCTACAACGGCGACAACGGCGTGAACGTGATGACCCCCGAGGGGCCGTACTGGGGGCGGGACGGGAAGATCGTCAAGACCGCCAACGACGGCAAACGGAACTGGGGCACCGTCACGCTGCGGAGCGCGGTCGAACAGTCCGTCAACGGGCCGCTGATGCAACTCGGCATGGACGTGGGCCTCGACCGGGTCCAGAAGACCGCCACCGACCTCGGCCTGCTCCCCAACAGCCTGGGCGAACTCGTCCCCGCCCTCGGCGTCGGCAACTCCACCCCCAGCGCGGTCCGCACCGCCGACGCCTACGCCGCCTTCGCGGCCGGCGGCAGC
This sequence comes from Kitasatospora sp. NPDC002543, assembly GCF_053594915.1. NCBI lineage: Bacteria > Bacillati > Actinomycetota > Actinomycetes > Kitasatosporales > Streptomycetaceae > Kitasatospora > Kitasatospora sp. NPDC002543. Next base: position 6,553 of record NZ_JBSFWR010000163.1, read on the forward strand.
CACACCGACCCCTACTCGGTGCTCAGGATCTCCCGCAACGGCGTCGAGCTCCCGCTGCGCCTGCCGGCCGCCACCCAGGCACTCGCCCCGGCCGTCGCCGCCGAGGTCGACGCGGCCCTCAAGGGCTCCGTCCGCGACGGCGCCGCCAAACCGGCGGCCGAGGCCGGCCCCGACCTGGCCGCCAAGCCCGGCACCACCGCGGACCGTACGGCAGGATGGTTCGTCGGCTACAACGGGCAGCTGTCGACAGCGGTCACCGTCTTCCGCGCGGACCTGAAGGACATGAAGCTCCTCTCCCTCGAAGGCCTCGCCGGCGCCGCCCCCGACACCTCCGACGCCACCCTCCCCTCCCGCATCTGGACCGCCTACATGAAGACGCAGACCGCCCGGTAGCCCGGGCGGCGGCCGCGGGGACCGGGGAAGGCGGCCCCCGCGGCGGTCGGAGAGAGCGCAGAACGCGGCTGCGGGGCGGCGGGCCCGATCGTCAGGGGGTGGAGAGGCTGCGGCTTCGGTGCGTAGGGCCGGTGGCTGAGGTTGATCGGTGTCCGGACTAGTGTCATGGTCGTGCCGCGGTCGGCCCGGTGCACCCCGAGGGGGGGGCGGGGTCGGGCCCCGGTGCGGTCGTGAGCTCTGAGGGACTGAAGCGGATGAGAATGACGTTCGGGCTGCTGGGGCCCCTGACGGTCGGAGTGGACTCCGTGCCGCAGGCGCTGCCGCGGGCCACCGTGCTGCGGGGGTTGCTGGGGGCGCTGCTGCTGGCGGAGGGGGAGCGGCTGCCCGCGGGGCGGCTGCTGGAACTCGTGTGGGCGGAGCAGGCGGACCGGGTCGGCCGGGGCGCCGTGCACACCGGGATGTCGCGGCTGCGCACCTGGCTCGGGCGGTTCGGGGACGAGGCGGTCGTGCTGGAGTCCGACGCCCAGGGGTACCGGCTGGTGACCGGGCCCGACGCGGTGGACCTCGGACGGTTCCGCAGGCTCGCCGCCGACGGTGCCCCGGCCGGGGCGCTCGCGCTGCGGCGCGGCCCGGTGCTGGCCGGGCTGGAGCGGATCAACCGCGAGGACCCGCTGGTGACGTCCATGGAGGGCGAGGTGCGGGCCACGGTCCTGGCCCTGGCCCGGTCCGCGGCGGAGGCCGGGGCGTCCCGGGCGGCCGTTCCCGCCCTGACCGCGCTCGCCGAGGAGCACCCGTACGACGAACCGGTGCACGCCGCGCTGCTGGAACTGCTGGCGGCGGACGGCCGGGCGGCCGAGGCGCTGCGCCGCTTCCAGTCGCTGCGCCGGCGGCTGTCCGAGGAACTCGGGATCGAGCCGGGCGAGCAGGTGCAGAACGTCTTCCTGGCGCTGCTGGCGCAGGACCGGGAGGGCTCCCGGACGGACCCAGGACCCTCCCGGGTGCCCTCCCAACTCCCGCGCGACATCCCGGACTTCACCGGCCGCGACGAACAGGTGCGGCTCGTTCTGGACGCCCTGGCGGCCGGCCGGGTGCCGGTGGTCGCGGGCATGGGCGGCATCGGCAAGACGGCGCTCGCCGTCCACACCGCCCACCGCGCGGCCGCCGACTACCCCGACGGCCGGCTCTACGCGGACCTGCGCGGAGCCGACGAGACACCCGCCGACCCGGCCGGCGTCCTGGCCGCCTTCCTGCGCGCCCTCGGCGCCGACCCCCGGGAGATCCCGGCCTCCCTGGACGAACGGTCCGCGCTCTACCGCACCCTGCTGGCCGGCCGCCGCACGCTCGTCCTCCTCGACAACGCCGCCGGCGAGCAGCAGATCGGCCCGCTGCTCCCGGGCACGCCCGCGGACCGGGCCGACCGCACGGACGCCCGCCCGGCCGTCCTCGTCACCAGCCGCACCGCGCTCACCGCCCTGCCCGGCTCCCGCCTCGTCGACCTCCAGGAACTCGACGCACCCCACGCCCGCACGCTGCTCGGCCGCATCCTCGGGGACCACCGGGTCGCCGCCGAGCCGGTGGCCGCCGCCCAGATCGTCGAGCTGTGCGGCGGCATGCCGCTGGCGGTCCGCATTGCCGGGGCCCGCCTGGCCGCCCGCCCGCGCTGGACCCTGGCCCGGCTCGCGCACCTGCTGCGCGACGAACGGCGACGGCTCGACGAACTGTCCGCCGGGAACCTGGCCGTACGGGCCGGCTTCGCCGTCGGCTACGCCCGGCTGTCGGAGCCGACCCGCCGCACCTTCCGGCTCCTCGGACTGCTCGACGCGCCCGACTTCGCCCCGTGGGCCGCGGCCGCCCTGGCCGACATCCCGCCCGAGCAGGCCGAACGGCAGCTGGAGGAACTGATCGACGCCCAACTCCTCCAGGAGACCGGCACGGAGCCGCACCTGCGCTACCGCTTCCACGACCTCGTCCGGCTGTACGCGCGCGAGCACGCCGAGGCCACGGACGCACCGGCCGACCGCACGGCCGCGCTGGAACGGGCCTTCGGCGCCTGGCTCTGGCTGGCCGAGCAGGCGGCCGACCAGGTGCCCGGGCCGTGCTTCGCGCCGATCCACGGCTCCGCGCCCCGCCACCCGATGCCGTCCGGCGTCGCGGCGGCCCTGCTCGACGACCCGATGGCCTGGTTCGACGCCGAGCAGCCGGCCCTGAACGCGAGCGCCCGGCAGGCCGCCGCGCTGCGCATGGTGCCGGCGGCCTGGGACCTCGCCGCCTGCCAGGAGAAGTACTGCGACGTCCGCGGCCTGTACGACGACTGGCGCACCACCCACGTGGCCGCCCTCCAGGCCTGCCGCGCGGCCGGCGACGGCCTGGGCACCGCCGTGCTCACCCGCGGCCTGATCGAGGTGACGACCTGGACCACCCCGGCCGACGGCTGCGGGACCGCCGTCGAACTGGAGGGCGGCACCCAGACGATGGTCGCGCTGGAGGACCACGCGCGGCACCTCCAGCGGCTGTTCGAGCAGGTCGGGGAGGAGCGCGGGACCGCCGACGCCCTCGTCCTGACCGCCTGGAGCCTGGTGGCCCAGGGCCGCGAGGAGGAGGCCCTCGACGCCGGCCGCCGCGCCCTGGCACTCGCCACCGCCCACGACCACCCGGGCGGCGAGGCCAAGGCGCACCAGATCATCGCCATCGCCCACGGCGAGACCGACCTCGACCGCACCATCGAGCACCTCACCGAAACGCTGCGGCTGGCACGGATGATCGGCAACACCCGCTTCGAGGCGACCGCGATCCAGTTCCTCGGCGCCGCCCACGGCCGGGCCGGCCAGGTGGAGCGGGGCACCGAACTGCTCCTCCGCTCGCTCGCCATGGCCCGCTCCCTCGACGACCGCTACGTGGAGGCGTTCTCGCTGCTCTACCTGGCCGTGCTGTACGCGGGCACCGGCGACGGCCGCGCCCGGGACACGGCCGAGGCCGCGCTGGCCATCGCCCGCCGCTTCGACCTGGGGCACCACCTCGCCCAGGCCCTCGGCATCCTCGGCGAGCTGGACCTGGCGGCCGGGGACCACTCCTCGGCGGTCGCCCACCTGGAGGAGTCGGTCCTGATGTGGCGCGCCCGCGGCTGGCGCTCCTTCCTCGCGGAGGCGCTCCGCACCCTCGGCCGGGCGTACGAGGCGGCCGGGCTGGCGGATTCGGCGGCGCGGGTGCTGGCGGAGGCGCGGGAGCTGAGCGACATCAGGTAGGGCGGGGCGGGGCCTCTCGGTGGCAGCGGCGTCAGCGGTGGCAGTGCTGTTGACGGCAGAGCCGGGAGCGCCGGGAGCGCCGGCAGCGCCGGCAGCGGTGAGCGATCGGTAAGCGAACGGTAAGGCGCCCCCGCCTAGGCTCGGTCCCCACGGCACAGGACAGGCGCACGCACCAGGCCCCAGGCCCGGTCGACGCGCCCGTCCCGTACGCACCGCATGGGCAGCCGGTCGGGTCCGCGCAGGGGACGGACCCGGCCGGAGGTGCGGTGCGTCCGGCGGGGGCTCAGACGAGGGCGGCGTCCAGGACGGCGTGCCAGGCCGCGTGCTCGTGCTTGCGTTCGTCCTTGCGCTCGTGCTCGTGCTCGTGTGCGTTCGCGGACCCGTACGAGCGGGCGGCGCGCGGGTTCGTCCCCCGTGCCGCCCGGCACACGCCGCCCGTCTCCGCCAGGCCGTTCGGGCGCTGGCTCAGATCTTCACGGTGAGCCAGGCACCCAGGCCGGCGCAGCCGCGGGCGTCGTAGGTGGTGCTGCGGTAGCCCGCCGGGATCGGCGAGTACGGGCAGGTCCAGACGCCGTTGCGGACCAGCTCGTGGAGCCAGGCGCCGACACCGCTGCACCCCTTGACGTCGTAGTTCGTCAGGACGTAGCCGGAGACGATCGGCGAACCGGAGCAGGTCCACAGCCGGTTCTGCGCGGGCTGCTGGAACCACGAGCCGTGGTTGCCGCAACCGCTCGGGTTGTACATGGTGATGACGTAGCCGGCCGGGACGGGCGCCCCGGAACAGCTCCAGCCACCGGCGGCGGAAGCCGTCCCGGCGCCCGCCGTGCCGGTCAGCGCGGCCGCGAGGACGGCGACGGTGGCGGCCGCCCGTCCCGTACGGGTCATCAGCTTGCGGAGGATCCTGGTCACGGCGACACCGTTCCGATCGGTCGTCTCCCCTCGGCTCGTCCTTGGTCCGTGGGACGGCAGGGGAGGGTGGAACAACGGGGACGCGCCGCACCCTAGTGGCGGCGATCACGTCCCTGATAGATCCAGATCAATAGATCGACACACATGACCGAAAGCGATCGATCCACGGCGCGGCCGACCCGCCGTTGGCCGATCCACCATCAGACCCGGCACCTAGGGCGTGTCTGACAATTCCCGCCGGGCGTGCGACGCCGGGGCACGCACCTCGCCGCGTTGTCGTCGGTCGCCAATGCTCCGCAGTGGCTCCC